>JAAYLY010000241.1 GCA_012521625.1 Tissierellia bacterium
AATTTACCAGCTCTTTCTCCTAGGTCAGATATACCAGGAGCTACGAAGCCTACAATAATTAGAGGTATTACGAAATTTAAGAAGTTACCAAAGATGCTGTTAAAAGTTGCTAGAATTGCAATAACTATTTCAGGTGCAACAAGACCGATGGCAATACCTAATATAATTGCAATAATCAGCTTAGGTAATAAACCCATCTTTTTCATATAAAACTCCTCCTTAATATATTATTTAGGTCGACCTTGTTATTTGTTGTATTAGGATTTTAATTTGTGAAAGCGGTTTCAAAACACATCCTAACAACACAAATAACGCTTATATTATAACATTCTCCATATCAAATGCAAGTTAATTTTTTAATGTGATAAAAAATTTTGATAGATATAAAGCTTGACTTTAAGGGCCTTTAATCTTTATGGACAAATATTAAATTTTCTTTACATTGACAAAAACAAGACAAAGACTTGAAATCAATTTACAGCTTTATAATTTAGTAGCTTAATGAATTTAAATGATAAATCTATTAATTAAGAAGTATCTAAATTTCTGCTAAAAATATCCAATATATGCTATAATAGTTAATAAAAGGGGTAGAGAGGTGCGAAATGAAGAGGAAATTAAATAGGATTGGATTATTTCTTGTCGATTTAGTCCTTATTAATTTGGCCTATATCTTGGCGCTTTTAATAAGGTTTGAAGGGGTTGTAGACACTCGGTTTATTAATTATTTATCAAGGTATTTAGATTATGCTGTCTATATAACAATATTGAAACTGGCCATATTTACTTATTTTAAGATGTATAAGACCATATGGCGCCATGCAAGTGTTTTGGAACTATATAGTATAGTTACAGCAATTGTCCTTTCAAATGCCGCTGTTTTAGGCTTCCTATATATTTGGCAAGCTAATTTACCAAGGTCTGTATACATATTGACCACCCTAATAGATATGACTTTTATTGGAGGTTTAAGATTTAGCTTTAGGGCCATTGGACATAATATGGCTAATATAAATAAGAAGATGATGAAGCGGGTTATGATTGTAGGTGCTGGTGATGCTGGTGTTATGGTCGTAAGGGAATATAGGAATCACCTACAATTAAATTCAAAGCCCGTTGTTTTAATAGACGATGATGTAAAAAAACAGGGTAAGGTCATTAATGGTGTGCCAGTAGTAGGGGGTAGGCAGAGTATACTGTCGGCTGCTGAAAATTATCATATAGACGAGATCGTAATTGCAATTCCTTCAGCATCTAAAAGGGATATTAGGGAAATCATCGATATTTGTAAAGAGACAAAGTGTAAGGTGAAGATAGTGCCAGGCATGTATGAGCTGATAGATGGACAAGTTACCATCAAGAAGATTAGAGATGTTGAAATAGGTGACCTATTAGGTAGGGAAGAAGTAAAGCTTGACTTAGAAAGTATTTCAACTTACCTAACTAATAGGGTGGTCCTTGTAACAGGGGGAGGGGGGTCCATAGGATCCGAACTCTGTAGGCAGGTGGCCAGGTTTAATCCTGAAAAGCTAATCATCTTTGATATATATGAAAATAGCGCCTATGATATACAAAATGAATTGCTAAGGAAATATGAAAAACTAAATTTAAAGGTTTTAATAGGCTCCATTAGGGATAGGAACAGGGTTGATGAGATATTTAAGGCTGAAAAGCCTGATGTGGTCTTTCATGCTGCAGCCCATAAACACGTACCTTTAATGGAAGCCAGTCCTAAGGAAGCGATTAAGAATAACGTCTTCGGAACCTTAAATTTAGTACAAGCTGCCGATAAGTATAAGGTTAAAAGGTTCGTGATGATTTCAACGGATAAGGCGGTAAATCCAACTAATATAATGGGAGCCAGTAAGAGGATCTGTGAGATGATTATTCAATCAATAGATATAAACTCAGAGACGGAATTTGTAGCCGTAAGATTTGGTAACGTCTTAGGTAGCAATGGAAGTGTAATTCCACTCTTTAAGAAGCAGATAGAAAATGGAGGTCCAGTAACTGTAACCCATAAGGATGTAATCAGGTATTTTATGACCATACCTGAAGCTGCCCAGCTGGTTATTCAGGCTGGGGCCATGGCTAAGGGTGGGGAAGTCTTTGTCCTAGATATGGGTAAGCCGGTGAGGATTATGGATTTAGCTAAGGACTTAATCCGCCTATCTGGCTTTGAACCAGGGGTTGATATCCCTATTGAAATTATAGGCCTAAGGCCGGGTGAGAAGCTGTATGAAGAACTATTACTTGATGAGGAGGGTATAGAGACTACCAGCCATAATAAGATCTTCATAGGAAAGCCAATCTATACGGATTATAAACTATTGTTAAAATCCTTGGAGGAATTAAAGCGGATTGTAAGGGAAGAAGGTGAGGAAGAGCTGGTTCAGTTTGTAAAGCATATGGTACCCACCTATAAGGATAATACGGAGGTAAATAAGAGGGTAGAGGCTGAGCTGGCTAATCCAA
>JAAYLY010000032.1 GCA_012521625.1 Tissierellia bacterium
ACCCTAGTAGGAGTTACGGTATAGTCCCATACCCTTACTAGCTCTTCCTTTGGCTCTAGCTTAGCCTTCTTAAGGTCATTTCTTTCAATAGTATCTCCCATCTCATCTATAAATCTGGAGGGCAGGGTATACTGGGTATTACCATAGATGGTCCTTCTGGCAGCATTAGTTATATATAGGACTTCCTCCGCCCTGGTTACGGCCACGTAGCAGAGCCTCCTCTCCTCTTCCAATTCCTCCTCCGACTCTAAAGCCCTGGCTATTGGGAAGAGGCCATCCTCCATACCTACGAGAAAGACCACTGGAAACTCCAAGCCCTTGGCACTGTGAACGGTCATCATGGTTATTAGGTTAGTATCATCCTCCGTCTTATCCAGGTCTGATAGCAGGGCAATGGATGCTAGGAATTCTTCAAGGTCAGCTGCTTCATTTTGCTCCTCAAACTTCAAGGCTACGGATATAAACTCCATGATGTTTTCAATCCTGGTCTTAGCCTCTACCGTATTCTCCTTCTCCAAGTCTTGTATATAGCCGCTAGAGCTTATGACCTCCTCAATAAAGTCCTTTAATCCCATTATCTCCTTCTTGGCTAGTAAAGTATTCATCATATCCATAAAGGACCTGATGCTGTTCTTAATCCTTGTGCTTAAGCCACCTATATCTTCTACCCTTAAGATGGAGGCATATATGGACTGGTCCCTTTCTGCCGAATACTGTTCGATCTTCTCTATGGTGGCATTACCTATGCCCCTCTTAGGGGTATTGATGATCCTCTTTAAGGAGATGTTGTCGTTAGGATTTTCCAAGACCTTTAGGTAAGCTATGATATCCTTAACTTCCTTCCTATCGTAGAACTTAAGTCCCCCTACTATCTTATAGGGCAGGCCTTCCCTTAAAAAGGCCTCCTCAAAGGTCCTAGACTGGGCATTGGTACGGTACAAAATAGCTATATCGGATAGTTTATAGCCTTCAGCTAGCAGTTGATTTATCCTTCCAGCTACGAAATTAGCCTCCTCGTCGGAATCCGCCAGCCTTTCATATAATACCCTTTCCCCCTCTTCCTTATCGGTCCACAAGTTCTTAGGATACTTATTTTCATTATACTTTATTACCTCATTAGCCACTCTCAAGATATTCTTAGTGGAGCGGTAATTCTGCTCCAGATATATAACCCTTGCTCCCTTATAGTCCTTCTCAAAATCCAAGATGTTAGTTATATCTGCCCCCCTCCAGGAGTAGATGGACTGGTCTGAATCCCCCACGACACAGATATTCCTATGTCTTGCAGATAGAAGTTTAACTAATTGGTACTGGATCCTGTTGGTGTCCTGATACTCATCTACAAAGACATACTTAAACTTTTCTTGATAATAGCTAAGAATAGCCTTATTTTCTCTAAGTAGCTCTACAGCCTTTATAAGTAAGTCGTCAAAATCCAAGGCATTGTACTGCTTCAACTTCTTCTGATAAAGTTGGTATAATTCTCCGATCTTTCTCTCCCTATAGTCTCCATAATTTTCTATTATATATGCTTCCGGATCCACCTGCTGGTCCTTTAAGGAGCTGATCCTAGCTAGGACGCTGGACTCCTTAAACATTGACTTATCCACATCTACTTCCTTGATACATTCCCTAATAAGGGTAATCTGATCATCCCTGTCGTAGATGCTGAAGGATCTGTCGTATCCAATTTTGTCGATATCCCGCCTTAAAATCCTGACGCAGATGGAGTGGAAGGTTCCAATCCACATGCTTTCCACATCTGTATTTAAAAGCTTAGATACCCTTTCCTTCATCTCATTGGCTGCCTTGTTGGTAAAGGTAATTGCCAGGATATTTCCCGGGAAAACTCCCAATTCTTCGATTAAATACGCAATTTTATGAGTTACAACCCTGGTCTTACCACTACCTGCCCCAGCCATTATAAGTAGGGGCCCCCCTGTGTGAAGGACAGCCTCCTTCTGTCTATCATTTAAACCTTCAAGAAAATTCATATTTTCACTCTCCCAATCTCATTACCTTTTAATTATATAGTATCTACCATCAAATTTCCATAGAGTAAAAAACCCCTTAAATCCACCTGGGATTTAAGGGGCATTAAATTTTACCCTCTTTAGCTTAATTAGGATAAAGCTCTTCTTATTATCGAGGAGATATTATCCTCTATAGGACTATTAATTTCTATTTGCTTATTCTTATTGTTTTTAGCCAATAGGCCCTTATAGTACTGGATTAGGTTGTTTTGGATGATGTTGTTAGATAAGAGAATCTTATCCTCAACTGCTTCTGTCATTGCAAGCAGTTCTTCATCCTCTAGCTTCTCACCAGTCTCCAGGCTATAAAGCTGTGAGTTATCTGCCAAATAGTAGACCTGATCATTTATCCAGTCCCCATCTGGGAAGATTACTGTATTACTATCTACAGATAGGATATCCTTACCCAATTGATAAGGGTTAAATACTCCAAACATATTGGCAATAGTTGGTAGGGCATCTACCATACCCATAGGAGTATCTATTTCCTTAGCAAATTGATAGTCCTTAGACCATATGATAAAGGGTGTCCTATTTAATTTCTTCCTAAAGACCCTATCTATCTCTACATACTCTGGATCTTCCTCAGTATAGTAATCACCAGTCTCTTCATTGTAGTTATAGAGCTTTTCATAGTCGGATTTCGTAATCTTAGCATGGTGGTCCCCATAGATTACTACAACTGCATTATCCAACAGACCTTCTTCGTCCAAGCCCTTAATAAAGGATTCTAAAGCCATATCCGCATAGCGGTAGGATTTTAGATAGTTACCAATACCAGTTCCCTCTAGATGGCCTACATTAAATTCCTCAAACTTATCCACATCGTCAAAGGGATAGTGGTTAGTTAGGGTAATTAGGGTGGCCATTATAGGTGCCTGCTGCTCCTCTTTAATGGCTTTAATCTTTTCAATGGATTGCCTGAAGAAGGACATGTCGCTTAGGCCTAGGCCTATTACCTCATCTACCTCATAGTCCTTCTCACTGAAGAACCTGTCATAACCTAAGGACCTATGCATGATATTCCTATTCCAGAAATCTCCATTGTTTCCATGCATACTTAGGGCATAATAGCCTTCTTCCTTAAGCAACTTAGGCAGTGTCACATATTCCCTATCGGTATGGGTTATAAAGACCGTACCATCATTAATGGGTAATAGGGATGTATTAAAGGTAAACTCTGAGTCACTGCTTGTCCCAACGGAGTGTTGTGGATAGAAGTTGCTAAAGAACAGTCCTTCTGAAGCCAACTTATTTAGGAAAGGCGTCACAGGACCATCTGGAGTTTCATAATCCATTGCAAAGGTCTGGGCACTTTCATAATGGATTACGAAAAGGTCCTTGCCCTTAAAGATATCCTTATACTCATTTTCCGTAATGGAATTTAAGTTCTCCTCCACTAAATCGCTTAAAACGTATTGGACCTCTTCCTCTGGTAATGTGATAACCTTTGGTTTAAAGGTATTTTTAACTATGTCTGACACCGTATAGGTGTAGATACCCAACTGCTCCACTATATAGGGCCTATTCCACTGCTTAACTAGACGGCTTAGGTCCGTACTAGTTAGGGTGGTAAAGACCATTACCAACAAGGCTGACCCAAGGGCTAAGGCATTTCCTATTTCCCCTAATCTATTTTCCTCTTGGAACCTATCGAAATAGTTAGCCTTCTTAAGCCTTCTAATAGTTACAATTAAAATCAATGTAGGGACTAGGAATAGTAATGCCCTAACATCAAAGATAGATCTTGATACGTTGGTTCCCATATCGTTTAACTGTTCCAGTTGGTTTACTAAAGCTAGGAATAAGAAGGAATTATAAAATCTATAGTATAAATAGTTAGCTCCATTTAATAGTCCTAAGATTAACGATAGAAATATATATACTCCATTTCTCTTCCTACGCGGTAGGATGAAAACCAATGAACTGATAAGTAGTATAACCGACAAAGTCGTGACAATAGGTTTCCAATAAAGGGTAAATCCTGTTGTCATGGCTCTTAATAATAGGTCATTTCCTACAACTCCTAACACCATTGTTAGAAAGATTATGTTGCCTTTAATTGAATTTATAAAGCCATTTTTTACTCTCCTAATTAGCTTCATCTTTATTACCCCCTTTACGCTACCTTTCAAAAGTCAAAATTTTACTACCTTCGGAGAAAATCCCCTTAATTCTAAATATATGAATTAAGGGGACTATTATTATTATTATAACAAAAACCAATTTCTATTTCTTACAAAAGCATTACAATTTATTTACAAATCACACTCATATATGATAACATGCTGTTTTGAAATATGCAATGGGGATTTTTACCACAAGCTTTTTACTATATACAATATATTTATATTATAATATTTTATTTATATTGTTTTCTGCTATAATAGTCTCTAGGTGATTTAAATGTTTAAAAGTAAAAGGGAAATAATCATATACATATCTATAATCCTAATATCCATACTATTCATAGCAATATGCTATGGTATCACTAAACCGGAAATCTTTCAAGAGGCGGGTCAAGATCTTTATAAGGGAAGGGTAATCTCCATAGAGGATGTAGAAACTGAAGAATTTACCTATGATGACATAAACTATATGGAAAATAAGATAATCCGCTTTAAGGTAGAGCTTACCAGTGGCCCCCATAAGGGAGAGGTGGTGGAGGCTGAGCAGAATATCAATTCCATGTATGCCATCCAGCCCAAAGAGGTTGAAGAAAAGGATAAGGTACTATTATCGTTGATACCAGGGGATGAAATCTATGAAGATGAGTGGATCTTTGTAGAATTCAACAGAACGGACAGCATTATTATCTTAACTGCCATCTTCATATTAATGATAATAATTCTAGGAAAGGGTAAGGGGTTTTCGACGGTCCTATCCCTAGTCTTTACCATCCTGGTTATCTTTATGGTCTTTATCCCCTCCATCTTAAAGGGATACAACATCTACCTATCCACCACCCTAGTAAGCATCTTCATTATCTTTATGAGCCTTGCTATTATCAATGGGCTAGATAAAAAGACCCTTTGTGCCATAGTAGGCAATATTGGTGGAATTTTAATAGCCGGTCTTATAGCCATTATCATGCATAAGATCTTGAATCTAACTGGCTTTGTAGATGAAGATTATGTCTATATAACCTATATGGAGCTGGATAAGCCCATAGACCTGGTGGCCATAATCTGGAGTGGAATAGTCATAGGGGCTTTAGGCGCCATTATGGACGTGGCCATGTCCATAGCCTCTGCCATGAATGAGCTGGCTGAGAATATGGAGAATAAGACCTTCCTTAGGATGTTAAAATCAGGCATGAACATCGGCCGAGACGCCATAGGAACTATGACCAACACCCTAATCCTAGCCTATGTAGGCTCTTCCCTGGCTACGGTCCTCTTGCTGATAGTATATAATAATAACTTGTTATACCTTTTTAGCACGGAAATGATCGTAGTAGAAGTCCTGCAGGCTATCATCGGCAGCATGGGAATCCTATTTGCAGTACCAGTTACAGCCTTATTTTCAGCCTATATCTTTACTAGGGAAAACAATAAGGCAGAAGTAGATATTAATGAATAAAAAAGATAGAGGCTTTCCTCTATCTTTTTTTAATAGGATATTATTATACTCTATTTTCTTCATTGCTTACATAATTTATCCTATTATTATCTATTCACTAATTCTTATCTTGTTCATATCTATCTCTTATTAACATTAATTCCTCTATAGGTCTTTTATAGGTCTTTTCTAACCCTTGTCTATCTTTAATACTTTATAATCT
>JAAYLY010000242.1 GCA_012521625.1 Tissierellia bacterium
CAGCTATAGTCTCTTCCTTAGGAGTATCCAGGAATTTCTTCATCATCCTATCAAGGTCCTTTTCATTTTTGAAGGTCTGATAGAAGGATTCTCCCCCGTGGCCATCTTCCGACTTAGCGATCATGATAATTACCCCATTTTCTTTAACTGTAGCCTCAGCTGCCGTCATCCCCTTAACAGCTTGGTAAATATTTTGGTCTAGTGGATAGCCACCATTTGTAGTGATAACGATATCAGATGGTACACTGTCCACCTTACACTTGCTACTTAAGAACTTGGTTCCCTCCCTATGGGCCAGGTCCATATCTCCAGCAACTGCATAAATTATTTCTTTCTCTGAGTTGATTATAACATTACAGATAAAGTCTAATCTAGCTGCCCTGGCTGCATATAGCATATCTCTGTGGATAGGGTTGCCCTCTAAAATTCCAGTTCTAGATTTTGGATGGGCTATAAACTCAGCATTATGGTTGCTCATAACTGCCACCCTGCTAGTTACCCCTGGGAATACGCTCTTTCTTCCACCAGAGAAGCCTGCAAAGAAGTGGGGCTCTATAAAGCCTTCTGCTACTACTAAGTCGGCCTCTACAACTAGCCTATTGATAATCAAAGGACCACCAGAAGGTAGGTAGCCGATTTTTACAAGATTATCCTCGTCATCACAGTCGTGAACTACTATCTTTTCCTTAGCCACGATTTCAGGGCCGAATTTAGCCAGTAATTCTTCCTCAGTAGTTTCCCTATGGCAGCCAGTTGATATTAGAAGGGTAATATCAGCCTTTGGGTTACCCTTTCTTATTTCAGCCAACATTTGTGGAATGATTATCTTACTGGGAACAGGTCTTGTATGGTCGCTACAGATGACTACAACCTTATCCTTTCCTTCAGCCATTAAGGATAGCTTAGGAGAACCAATTGGATTCTTTAGGGCCTGCCTAACTAACTCCTCTTCACTTAATTCCGGCTTATAATCGTGCATCTTAGAAAGCATGACCGCACTTATTCTTTCTTCAGGAATTTCTGCCTCCATATAGCCCCTTCCATATGGTAGTTTAAACTTAGTCATACTATCCCTCCATTTAATCTCTATCGAAATAATCTGCCGCTAAAATAGCTTGAATCATACTTTCTTCATTGGCTAATCCCTTTCCTGCCTTTCCAAAGGCAGTACCGTGGTCTACGGATGTTCTAATAATTGGTAGGCCTAGGGTAATATTCACTCCTGAATCGAAGGCCATCATCTTCATGGGTATATGGCCCTGGTCGTGGTACATGGCCACTACCACATCATATTGGCCCTTATAGGCCTTTAAAAATACCGTATCAGGTGCCACCGGCCCCTCAACATCAAGGCCCATCTTCCTGGCTTCTTCAATGGCAGGGCTTATCTCCTTAATTTCCTCATCTCCAAATATGCCAGATTCTCCAGCATGGGGGTTTAGGCCTGCAACGGCTATTTTAGGTCTTCTTATCCCCATCCGCCTTAAATTAGTATCCGCCAGGATAATGGTATCAAGGACCCTATCCTTCTTAACCCTATCACAAGCCTCCCTTAAGGATACATGGGTAGAAACATGGACTACCCTTAACTTTTCACTCCAAAGCATCATGGTGTACTTTTCAGTATTAGTTAGCCTAGCAAAAATTTCCGTATGGCCATCAAAATGATGTCCTGCTAGATGAAGGGCCTCCTTATTTAAAGGAGCAGTTACAACAGCCTTGATCTTCTTATCCATAGCCCACCTAATGGCAGTTTCTACATACCTATAGGCCGCATCCCCACAAAGGGCCGATACCTTCCCAAATTCAAAATCATCTAGCCTTAAGGGAAGGACTTCAACCACATTGATAGCCTCATCATCCAATTCACCTATATCTGTAATGATATTGATTTCCTTATTCATCTCCAACAAGTCAATGAAGTAGCATACGACATCACTACTGCCGAATATGATGGCTTTCTTCCTAAAGTCCTCCTTTTTCAATGCCTTTAAGGCTACCTCACATCCAATTCCAGCCGGATCCCCCATAGTAATTCCAATATAATCCATTATTATGCCTCCTTAATCTTCTCCATGGAATAGTAGAGGGCTTCTTCATTTCCAAAGGCACCTGCCTTGCTAACCATCCTATATCCATGGAAGATTCCTCCTACCAGTTCCATCATGGGTATCCCTGTCATAATCTCCTCCAGAATCAGGGAACCTTCTGCCTTTGACTTATTCAGTAGGCCCATGGCCGTATCTCCACCAGTTACAAATACCCCTGAAAGCTCCACCTGACTTATTACTTCAACGGCAATTTTACCAACAATATCCTGAACTAACATACTAATTTCTTCCTTAGTCATAGAGAGCTCTTCACTTAATTTAACAGTTTCCTCATAATCCTCCCTTTCATAGGCAGATGTAATAATCAGGTCGCTTCCCTTTTTTAAAAGGTCCACAGCCTGGGTTATATATTCATCCTCAGTTTTATTTTTAATAATATCAGCTATATCCAGCTTCAAAAGCCTAATGCCCTTTTCTTCAGCATACTTCATCTGCTTCCTTGATACTTCACTTAAACTGCCCACTATAGCTAAGGCAGGCCTATAAGGCCTATTAACTGCTATAATCCTGTTGGCCAGGCCAGCTGAGCCTACCCAAAGGATCTTTTTCTCAGTATTCAGGCTGAATAAGACTATCTTATCTAAATCTATATTCCTTTCTGCATCGAAAGTATGAATCCTTCCTTCATGAAATATCACATTACTATCCCTTAGATCCTTTAAAGAATGATGGATAACAGGCTCATTAAAGCCCCCTTCTAAAAGTTTTCTAATATTATCCTCCTTCACAGGTTTAAGGGGATCTTTAGCAAACTCCGTTTCCCTTATCCTCCTTCCATTAACATAGTGGACCTCATCTACTGTAGTCCTACCTATATCGGGAAAGGCGGGAGCAAATATGATCAACTCTGGCTGATATAACTCATCTATAGCCTTTAACTCGGCAACTATATTCCCCCTTATGGTTGAATCGATCTTCTTGTATACTAGGTCAAAATCATCAAGCTTGACATCCTTTAACTGAGATTTAAGTTTTCTATAGGCCTCATCTTCACTTAAAGCCCTTGATTCGGTATCTAAAACATAAGAAAAATTCGGGTCTTTAATATTTTCAGCATCTAAAACCACCTGGGTCTTAATCCCCCTCTTAGTCAATTGTACTCCAGTATCGTTGGCACCTGTAAAATCATCTGCAATTATTAAATATCTCTCCATCTCCATCACCACTTATAATTTTTTATAGTCCTGTTAGCAGCCTTAGGCCACTAACAGAACTAATTCTAATTTACTAAGCCTCAGCCTTAGCTGCTTCTCTAGCCTTATCCCTCTTATCAAAGTAGTTAACTAATAAAGGACAAAGGATTGCCGTAACGATTACTGCAGCAGCAATTTGGGCAGTAGAACTAGCTAGGTATGGCTCTAGGCTTGGGTCTGCCAATACTAAAGCAGCTGGGGTTCCTACAGCGTTACCAGCAGTAGTTCCTATGGCAGCACCAACGGCCCTTGGTTTCTTTTCCTTTCCAAATAGGCCCATAGTATAGTAGCCTGCTATACCCGTTAAGCCAGTACATAATAGGCCTAATAATATTCCTGGTAAGCCTGCTGAGATGATAGTCTTAAAGTCCAGTGCAGCCCCCAGTGGGAAGGCAAAGAATGGGATTAAAAGCACCGTACCCTTATTTAAAAACTCCCTTAAATCTTCATCTAGATTACCTAAAATAAAGCCGATTACTATTGGTACTAAGACTGCAACAAAGGCCATAAAGGGTATATCAGCTAAGCCAGATACACCAAAGGCCAACATGG
>JAAYLY010000033.1 GCA_012521625.1 Tissierellia bacterium
CTAATTTTATTAAGTTTGCCTTAAGCTTACCTAATCTAACAAATAGTAAGATAATCAAGGGAAGGGTAAATAGATTAATTAAGTATAGGTAGTTGGATATAAAGATACCTAAAGCTAAGGATACTAGGCTTATAATAATACTAGCTATAAGCCCTAAATTTAACCTGCTTTTTAAGCTTTCAACTTCTTCCATGTCCCTCTTTAAAAACTGTAATTGGTTGCTATAATCCCTAAACCTTAAATCGTCCCTTTTTTCCTCCAGCCTTTCATAGTGGCTATAGTCTTCCTCTATATCCTTTAGGGCTGGGTCAAACTCTAAGGGATTTTCCTCCAAGTCCCTTATTCTCTTTTGAAGTTTACTTAATTCCTCTTCATACTCCTTGACCTTTTCATAGATTACCCTATTCTTTTCCTTTAGCTGGATACAGTAGGAGTATTCTTTTATGGAAAGGTCCTTATACCTTTCATAAGCCCCAAGCTCTGATTCCATCTTCTCAATTTCTTTCTTAAGGCCTAATGCCTCATCATATTGCCTCTTCTTATTTAAGAATGTTGTATCCATTAACCTATCTTCTAGGCTTTTAAGCTCCTTTAATTCTAGCTTTAATTTTCCCTTATATGCCTCCTCTTCAGCTAGTAAGGAGTCATACTCAGCCTGTAGCCCTAGGATTTCCTCCCTCCTAGCCTTAAGCTTATCTAACTTAGCACAAGCCCTAGCATACCTGCTGCTTGTAGCCCTCATACTCCCAATATCCTTAATAGCTTGATCCAGCTCCTTCACTGCTGCCTCTACAGATATATCATCTAGGCTGGTGGAGATATTGACTAACTTTTCCCTAACCTCCTTGGCCAAGGCTTCATCAGTTTTATTTCCTAATTGCCTTATAAAGAGGGTATTGGAAAAGACTACACTATTAAAGCCGAAGAAGTGGAAGCCTGGTTGTAAGACCCTCCCTCCTTGGCCATTATCTATGCTATTAGTAATATCTTCTCCAGTATCTTCTAAAAAGACAGTAGTGGCCTCCTTATTCTTAGTAAAGTCCCTTTCTATCCTGTATTTTTTACCATCATGGGTAAACTTTATTACCCCTCCATATCTTGAACCATTCCAGGGTTCATATTTAGCATGTTCCTCTAAATAGATAGTCCTACGGCTATAGGGTTTTAAAAAGCCGTAAAACATGCCATTGATGAAGTTATGGATAGTAGTCTTCCCTGCTTCATTTTCACCATATATGACGTTAAAGCCATCCTTAAGTTTTATCTTCTTATTATAAAATTTACCAAATCCTATAAGATTAAGTTCTTCAATTATCAAGAGTCCACCCTCCCCCTTAAAAGGGCATCTAGGCCGAAATAGAGCGCCTTCTTTACCACCGGCTCATCTAAGCCCTTTAATTTCATAGCCCTAATAAATTCTCCTATTAGGCTATCCTTATACTCCCTTTCCAAGGCTTCTAGGTCATAATCAGGAGTAGTCTTATCTATAAATTCCACATAGTAAAAGTCCCCCTCCAGGGATTTTAAAAGGGATTTAAACTCTATATCCTGGCTGATATAGCCTTCTAATTCAATCCTAAATAAGTCCCTATCCTTCTCTCCCTGGATTGCCTTAATTGCCCCTACTATGTCCCTATAATTCATATTTTCATTTAGCTTCAGCCTTTCATGTAGGAACTTCCTCTTGCTAAAGGGGACAAAGCGGACCTTGGTACCACTATCACCTATAAGACCTTCAATAAAGCCCCTTTCCCCTAATTCTCCAAAGTCCAAGGGTTCAAGGCTACCGCAGTAGGCCATCTTGTCGGAAAAGATTATAGGCTTATGGATATGACCTAGGGCTATATAGTCCAGGTCTAATTTATTTAATAAATCCAAATCCAAGGGTAAGTAGTTGGAACTTCTAGCCAGGTCCCCGTGGATTAGGAGTATCTTATTACTAAAGCTATTATCTACTTCAAAGCCTTCAAATAGAAAATTCTCCCTAATCTCCAAGCTATCCCAGCTATAGCCATAGATTACCGTATCTAACTCAGGGAATTCCTTTTTCCCTATGGCCCCAGTATCAAAAATATGTACATTATCACTCCACTCCACCTTCCTGTAGAGGGATTTGTCATTTAAATAATCATGGTTTCCTGCTGCTATAAGGATATTAATGTCCCTTGCCTCCTTAAATAGGTCCCTAAGCCTTTTAATATCCCCCAGGGTAAAGTAGCTAGCTTCAAATAGGTCACCTGCTATAAGGAGGAAATCTATCCCTTTTTCCTTGCAATATCCTACCAGCCCTTCAAAGCTGGACCAGAGTTCGAACCTCCTATTTATAGCCAGCTCCCTAGGGAAGGATACTTTGTTAAACTTTAGCCCCAGGTGAACATCTGCTGTATGTATAAATTTTATCATCTACCTAACCCCCATTTATAAAAATTATATCATATATATAATTCCTATACATAAAAAAATAGACCCAAGGGTCTATTTTATCATCTTTGATAGGATTTTAAATTCTGGAGTACCTGATACCTTTAATAGGTCAAAG
This sequence comes from Tissierellia bacterium, assembly GCA_012521625.1. Lineage (GTDB taxonomy): Bacteria > Bacillota > Clostridia > Tissierellales > Tissierellaceae > JAAYTL01. The sequence continues at coordinate 2,540 of JAAYLY010000033.1, forward strand.
ACTACAGTTTCTGTATTAGTTATTACACCACCCAGGGACTTTATTAGGTCTAAGCCATTTAGGAAGTTTTCCTTAGTCCTGGAAGCGCAAGCATCCTTAACTAAAAAGACCTGGTAGCCATCCTGGATCAGGTCTCTGGCAGTTTGGAAAACACAGATATGGGTTTCCATACCTACTATTATTACCTTTTTCTTACCCAGCTTCTTAAGAGCTTCCTTTACCTCTTCTGTATAGGCTGTAAAGCTGTTTTTAGCAAAGATCATATCCCCATCTAATTGGTCCAAAAGTTCTGGAACTGTCCTGCCTAAGCCCTTTGGATATTGTTCCGTAGTTATGATGGGAAAATCCATCTCCTTAGCTGCCCTAATAAGGATGTTGGTATTGTTGATGAGCTGATCCTTATACTTCATAACAGGAACTAACCTCTCCTGTATATCGATTATAAATAAGACTGCATTCTCTCTCTTTAGCGTAAACCTGTCCATTACACTCCTCCTAATAATTGATTTTTCTTATATTAATCCTTGGCATTATACTTTTTATATCTGCCATATCTATCCTATCTAAATTATCAGCCTGAGAATAGGCAATCCTAGCCCCCTGGCCCAACCTCATTATGGTTTCTAAATCATAATTCCTGCTAAGGCCAAAGGCAAAGCCGGAAACCATATAACCATAATCCAGCCCTAAAGACTTATGTACTTCTCCTATCTCCAACCTATATCCCTTATCCTTAGTTAATATAATGGATCCCTTTTCAGCCAAATCTATGGCTAAAATTTCGATTCCTTCCTCAACTAGACTTAGGCCTACCCTTATAATCTCACTTTCAAAATGCAATTCTAACTTGCTTAAGTGTTCTAAATCCTTTCTTTCTAATTTTACCATAAA
>JAAYLY010000243.1 GCA_012521625.1 Tissierellia bacterium
AATTTTCTCCTCAGCTTCAGCATCTAAACTAGAGCCATTAGGAGAATCTACATTAGATAAGTCCATATCAGCCCCTAAGGAATAATCAAGGATTTCCATCTCATCTCCATTGGGAAGTAGCCTTAACTCCCCAGCTGCAATTTCATATAAGACTTCTTTAGTATTCTTTTCATAGATGGAAAATCCACTATCAGAATATAAGGTTACTTCTTCAGCTAGTCCTAGGTTGCCAATTTTTACATCTATATATTCTACCTGACCTCCATGGGAAGGTAAAGCACCAACTAATAAAATTATTACAAGTATTAAATATATCCACCTCTTCATAGCCACCTACTCCTCATATGGTAAATTGAAATGATCGTAAGCCTTTTTAGTTACCACCCTACCCCTAGGAGTCCTATTCATAAAGCCAATCTGGATCAGATAGGGCTCATAGACGTCTTCAATAGTTCCCCTCTCCTCCCCTGTGGCTGCAGCCAGGGTATCTAGGCCTACTGGACCTCCCCTAAAGTTTTCAATCATAGTTAGGAGAAGCTTCCTATCTACATAGTCTAAGCCCAGCTCGTCTACTTCCAGGATTTCCAAGCCCTTCTTGGCCACCTCCCAGCTTATTACCCCATTTTCCATCACTTGGGCATAGTCCCTAACCCTTTTTAAGAGCCTGTTGGCTATCCTAGGAGTTCCCCTGGACCTCTTAGCAATCTCCAGGGCCCCCTTATCGTCGATTTCCACATTTAGGATGGAGGCAGACCTTTTTACTATCTTCTTTAAATCCTCCACATCATAGAGCTCTAGGTTTAACATAACCCCAAACCTATCCCTAAGGGGAGAGCTAAGAAGCCCTGACCTGGTAGTGGCACCAATTAGGGTAAACCTTGACAAATCCAACCTTACGGACCTGGCAGAGGGACCCTTTCCGATGATAATATCCAGGGCGAAATCCTCCATAGCTGGATAAAGAATCTCCTCTACAGTCCGGTTGATCCTATGTATCTCATCTATAAATAAAACATCGTCCTCTCCCAGATTTGTTAAGATGCTGGCCAAGTCTCCTGGCCTTTCTATGGCTGGGCCAGATGTTATCCTTATGTTGACCCCCATCTCATTGGCTATAATATTTGCTAGGGTAGTCTTACCCAGTCCTGGTGGTCCGAATAATAGGACGTGGTCTAAAGACTCCTTCCTTTCCTTAGCAGCCTGTATAAAGATATTCAATTTTTCCTTTACCTTATCCTGGCCTATGTATTCATGCATCCACTTTGGCCTTAAGCTAATTTCATTTTCTAAATCGTCCCTAATGACGGTCTTAGAAACTATCCTATTCTCATCCATCTAGTATTACCCCTTTAATTTTTAGATAACAGCTTCAAACCTTCTCTAATTATATCCTCTAAACTCATAGTCAAATCCAGCTTCTTCAGGACCATGTCCGCTTCCTGCCTGGAATAGCCTAAGGACATTAGGCCTGCCAAAGCCTCATCATATGTATTTGGATTTACCTCCCCATCCTCTACTAGCTCAAAACTAGCATCTATCTTATCCTTCAGATCGAAGACTATCCTTTCCGCCGTCTTCTTCCCTATGCCAGGAACCTTACAAAGGAGGTCTAGATCCTTATTAGCGATGGCATATTTAATCTTATTAGGACTTAGGGTTGAAAGAATTCCCAAGGCGGTTTTAGGACCGATCTTGGACACCTTTAAGAGATTATTGAACATGTCCATCTCCTCCTTAGTCCTAAAGCCATAAAGGAAAACTCCATCCTCCCTAGCCTGAAATTCCGTATAGAGCATTTCCTCCTTGCCCACCTGTAAATTCAAGCTGGTGTTGGTGGAGGTATAAACCCTATAGCCTATGCCATTATTCTCTATAACTACGTATTCAGCCTCTATACTTACGATAATTCCTTTAATAAAATCGAACATTTAACCACTCCTGCTATCTCATCCTAAAATCCTCTTTAAACTTCAGGCAGCTGGCATGACAAAGGGCCACTGCCAGGGCATCTGCCACATCATCAGGCTTTGGTACTTCCTTTAAGTTTAAGAAAAGCTTAACCATCTCTTGAACCTGGTATTTTTCCGCCCTACCATATCCTACTATAGCCTGTTTAATCTGTAAAGGAGTGTACTCATAAATATTTAAATCCCTATGTACAGCAGCTAAGATTTCAACCCCTCGGGCTTGTCCCACCTTGATGGCCGTCTTAACGTTTTTATTGAAGAACAACTCCTCTATAGCTAAATCCTCAGGCTTATATCTATCTATAACATCTAGCAATTGATCATAGATGTTCTTTATCCTGTTGGGAAAATCCAAGTTGGAATCGGTAGTTATGGCACCGTATTCAAGAGGCCTATACCTATTTCCTATACATTCGATGACCCCATAGCCTACTATGGCCAGGCCTGGGTCGATACCTAAAATTACCATCAAAATCCCCTTTCGCCTATACTCAATTGTCTAAAAAAGCTTGATACACTAATATATTGTAACATAATTTTATATAGAACAAAAGTACGAAATCCACATAAACTCTCCATCTAAGGCTCCCTACTTTACCAAAATAGGGGCGAGTAATATATTAAAAAAGACGTCTCATAGCATCCTTAATGCTATGAGACGCCTCTTTCAAAAAGCCTTCGTCCTTATGAATAGTAATTAATTTATGTTAATCTAAATAATAAAAATTTTGTCTGTTGTTACATATGATGTTAAACTGATAAAATCCTAGGCTCGCGGATTTTTGAGAAATTTCATAATTGTATTATATACTATTTATATTCTATGAAATAAAGTTTTCCAATATATTAGATAATTCTTCTTCACTATCTACTACTATTCCTTCCCTTAGCTTGTCTTGGTCCATTTTTTGTAATAAGCTTATGGGGTATTCCTTAAAGCTTTTATATAGGACCCTCTCCCCATTTTCATCTATGTTAAAGATGGCTACATATCCTTCCTGCTCTCCAATTACATAATGCTCCTGACAAAGGTGGTCCTTCTCTCCAAAGAGGACTATCTTAGTATTAGAAAAGGATACTAGCCTTAAATAAGGATAATTCTTACTCAAATAGTCTTCAAATTCCTCCCTAGTTAAGTTGACCACTTCAGCCTTGGCCAATTCATTTTTAGTAACCAAATGGCCGCATTCCAAATATTGTATCCGGCTCTCAATATAGGTGTTAGGAGATATCCTATTTTCTTCCCTAACTATCTCTATCTCTTCCTGCCTTGGAATATCCTCTATCTGTCCTATTTTCTTATCCTCTATACTCAAGTCCATCAACTTATAGCCAAGGTAAAAACTCATTACGAAAAAGACTAAACAGAAGCCGAAGACAATTAGGAATCTATTTTTTCTCATTAAAAATCCCTCCAGACTCTATCTAGAGGGTTATTATTTCCAATATATGTTTTTTTATACAATTATCTATACCTTTTCAATACCCTATCATTTAAGCCATTCCAACATGCATTAAGGTACATCCTCTGTCCATCCTTCATTATTACCCTTAATACTTCCTCATAGATATTCTCCAATTCTTCCTCAGTAAGTAGGGTCTCCTCTTTAATATTAAGTCCTTCCTCATCCATATCTATAGATAATTGCTTGTCCAAATGCTTATTAAGTGAAAAGACCTTAGGTTGAATTATATGGGTAACGTATTGGGTAATAAGGTCGTTCAGCTTACTGCTATTCTCTTCGTCCTTTTCTATATCAGAAAAGATCCTATCTTTAAACTCCCTTACCTCTTCTTCCTGGGTATTAAAGTGGAATAGATACTTCATATTATATAGTTCTGCAATGGAATAGTATTTTATAGTTAAATCTTCCAATCGATTAGCTTCCTTATTGTTAAGAAAACCATACTTATAGCCTTCTACATACAAAAATAGCTCTAACCTATTTATGTCCTCATGGATTAGTTCTCCAAGATTATAAGCTATTAAATGGTTTCCCCTTCTATCTATCAATAACTTAGAGATGCTCTTTCTTAAGTTGCTAATGGATATATAGTTAGGAACAATATTGCTAATGTTGTTCTCTATGTCGTAAAGGTTCAGGAGGATATGTATGCAATTGATGTCGTTATTAAATAGGAAATTATATTTTAGTTGATCGTATATATCGTATGCATCGCTATCTAACAAAGCCAATCTTCCCCCTCCTTCTATACTTCAAAAAATAAAGACAATCCGACATCATCTAATATTATACTACATATTTCTGCTTTTTAATAGAAGAAATCCTAATGAATTCCTTAAGATAATTTAACAATTGCAAACTTCATCTACTAGGGTTAAAAATAATTAAGTCAAAAAAAAGATATATTGGCACCCAATATATCTTTATAGTTCATAAACAAAATGAGGATGTAATTCTTCCGTATATTCCCTGATGGTATCTATGATGAAATATGAGATCTTAAGATTTAACGACAAGGCAAAATCTAAGTCATTGGCAAAGCTGACCTTTGCGTCATATTCTTGGATTACATCATTGATGTAGTTTTTTATCTTACTCCTGAATGAAATCAGGTTTCCATCATAGATATCAATATCGTCTGCTTGAATTACACTCTTCTTAAAATCATGGGTTTTTGCGTAATCATTTAATAGAGATTCGTATTTTATGTGTTTTTTCATAGTACCAAAGAAAGTCCATCTGTTGGCATGAGGATAACAAACATAGTCTGAAAGATAATGGGATATGATACCGATCTTTTTACTCAAGGCCTTTACGGCAATTGGGTCAGGCAACTTTTCCAAATCCACATACCTGCAGACGAAGATTATCTTCATAATTTCCTTAACTATAAAATTTAAGCTCTCATCCTTATAATGTCTTATCAACCTATATTGTGGCAGTACATCCGGTGCTACTGATGCCCTTAGCAGTCGTTCCTTATCTAATTTTAAACCGTAGATATCATAAATATTTTCATGGATATTGGCAGCTATAAGCTTATGAGTATCGGCGAAGATTTAAAACAACCCCTTTGCAATTTCATTCCTGAAAAATAATATCTAGTTAATAGTATAATAATTATAGGCCATAGTCAATAGATTTCTTTCTTGTGGTAATAGTTATTTTATCTACAAAGATATGATTTTATCCTAAAGCTTTATAAAAGGGCCATATGTCTTTTTAAAATTAATAGTAGCTAGCCTATAGGCCGTTAATGGTCCTATAGATGGCAGTCCAGATATCTTCCGTTTCAAAACCCTTACGCCAGCTGGCAATACCCGCTAGCTCATATTTGTTTACTAGGGATGCCTTATATTCCAAGGACTGGCTGTTCTCCAGCCAAATTCTGTAGAATTTATTATCCTTCCTTACTTCCCCATAGTACTGCTTCGACTCATCATCCCAAATAAGGTCAATATTATACTCCTGGATGAATCTATTGGCCGTCTCCATAGATAGGGCCTGGGATCTTAGCTGACCCTCCTCCTCAATCCATAGGCGGGTATAATAGGGTACCCCTAGGATCAACTGCTCATTAGGTATTATCTCCAACACCCTCTTTAGGCTAGCTTCCACCCAGGAATACTGGGCTACAGAGCCTGCCACCGGGCTGGTAGCCCAGTGCTGGTCATAGGCCATCAGCATCAGATAATCGGTAGCTTCTTTAAGCCTTTCCCTGTCGAAACTTAAGGACCAGTTCTCGCTGGTAGAGATGGGGGATACGGCCATGGATACATAGAGGCCTTCCTCCTTAAAAACCGGGTAAAGCTCCCTTAGGAATTGAGTTAGGAGGTCCTTATCCTTTAGGTGGATATTTTCAAAGTCTATATTTATGCCCTGGAAGCCATAATCCAGGTATATATCCAAGATTCGCTTTATCAGCCCCTCCCGCTTCCTACTGGAGATTAGAAGTTCATAGGTTAGGTCCGGATCAAAGCTGTTGTCTATTAGGGGCCAGATTTCATAGCCCAGCTCCCTATACTTCCTTACATATTCCCTGTTCCCCTTATCATAGATGGTACCATCAGCATCGGTGATTGAAAACCAGGTTGGAGACAAGACATTAACCCCTTCTATGGGGCCTATATTACCCGTATTAGTTAACTTCCTATAGGTATAGTCCCAGGTTAAATTAATAAGAGGCCTATCTTCCTTCTCAGTAGGCCTATCTATTAATTCCGTTTTATATTTGTCCTTGGTGTGGTTTAGCATTAGGTATTTCTTCTCCATAAATCCGGGAATTCCATCTAAAGTCCTTACCTTATACCAGTTTTCATATTCCCCATATACATAGACCTTGGTGGCAATTTCCATATTGGAAAGTAGTTTAGGGGCTTTTATGTCTAGGTCTGCCCTTATACTAGCCCCCTCCAGGATTACCTCCCCATCTAGGTAGTACCTGTCCCTATAGTCCACCACTACCGCCATGGTCTCAGGGTAATAGGCAACTGATATCTCATAATCATCTTTAAATAAGTCTAAGGGCACATATAGCTTATCATCTATTATACGAATGGGATTATCTATTAAAAAGGGCCTTGAATTGATGCTGGCCTCATTTTCGTCTACTATGAAGCGCTTTACATATCTTTCGTTGGTAAGAATAAGCATCTTCTCAGCCTTATCATAGAAAATGTCCTCATCTATATAGGTCTTTAGGACCTCATAGGAAAAGTAAATATCATCATCCATCAGGATAACAGGCTCACCATCTTCTATTAAGACGTCTTCAATAATCAAATAATTTTCATGGGAAAAAGCTATAACTTCCTCATTAGGCTTATATTTAACAAGATAGATGCCACCGCCGATTAAGGCTGCTACCAATAGAGAAAGTAGTATCCCAATGGTAATTTTTCTCAAACCTAGTCCCCCTCTTACTTTTATAAAAATATTATACTTTAGCTGAAGCTTTGATTCAAGC
>JAAYLY010000034.1 GCA_012521625.1 Tissierellia bacterium
CCTACTAAAATTAGCCATGTAGATGGTAAATATGGGGATGGAACAGCCCTTTGAGCGTGGGTAAACTTGCTCCGATGGGAGTATTGACCACGAAGCCACCACCTCTATAGGTGGAGGTAGTTCACGCTTCAAGAGATTAATAGTTATTTTAGTTCTTAATAAAGGACTTAGATTTTTATTAATCTTTAAGCTATTATTAAGACTTATGTTTTATTAAACTTAAAGGTATTATTAAGACTTATGGTTTAAGATATTAACAAGGCATATGTATTATTTGAACTTTAGGATATTAATTAAGACTTCAGGATATCAATTAAGACTTAAGTTTTATTCAAACTTTAAGATCTTTATCAAAATTTATTGTTAAGTTACTTTACTTACTTGTTAAGTATTTAAAGTATAGTTAAGTGACTTGAACTTAGAAGGAGAAAAGAATGGAATTAAGGAATTTCAATGAATCCAGGAATATTATAGAGGAAGTAGAAAGGGGCAGCATAGCTGAAGAGTTGGGTATTGAGCCTGGGGATATTTTACTAAAGATTAACGATCAGGCTGTTAAGGATATTATAGACTACAAATACCTTATTAGTGATGAGTTCATCCTGCTGGAGGTAGAAAAGCCCAATGGGGAGGTATGGGAGTTTGAAATTGAAAAGGACAATGATGAAGACCTGGGCGTAGCCTTTACCAACCCCCTAATCGACAGGGCTAAGTCCTGTAGGAATAAGTGTATCTTCTGCTTTATAGACCAGCTGCCACCTAATATGAGGGAAAGCCTGTACTTTAAAGATGACGACTCTAGACTATCCTTCCTGCAGGGTAACTTCATTACCCTTACTAACATGAGTGATGAGGAAATTGACAGGATCATCAAGTATAGATTAAGTCCCATCAATATTAGCGTCCATACTACCAATCCTGAATTAAGGGTTAAGATGTTAAATAATAAAAATGCTGGCAAGATTTATGATATAATAAAGAGGTTTCACCAAGCTAATTTAGAGGTTAACTGCCAAATAGTACTAGTTCCTAAGGTTAACGACGGCAAGGAATTGGATAGGACTTTGAAGGATTTGGCTAAAGTCTATCCAACAGTAGGGTCTATAGCAGTAGTCCCCGTTGGTATAACTAAGTATAGGGAAAAACTAGCTCCTGTAGAAGCCTTTAATTCAGAATCTGCCAAGGAAGTCTTGGAGCAGTTGGAGGCCCATCAGGAAAAATTCCTAAGGGAATTAGGCACTAGATTAGTATTTCCTTCCGATGAATTCTATGCTCTAGCCAAGAGGGAAGTTCCATCCTATGAAGAATACGAAGGATTTCCCCAGCTGGAAAATGGGGTAGGCCTTATAAGGTCCTTCCAACATGAGGTGGAAGAAGAGTTGAGTAAGCTGGATAGGGTTGTGGTGGATAAGAAATATCTAGTGGCAACTGGGACCCTGGCCTACGGCTTTATAGTGGACCTATTTGAAAAGATTAAGGAAAAGTTCAGAGGTTTAGAGTTGGAAGTAGTCCCCATAACCAACCACTTCTTTGGTGAGAAGATTACCGTTTCAGGCCTTATTACAGGCCAAGATTTAATAGCCCAACTTAAGGGTAGGGATGGAGATGCCTTAATCATACCCAGATCCATGATGAAGGCAGATGAATATATCTTCCTAGATAACCTAACTCTAGAAGAAGTGGAAGAGGAATTGGGTATGGAAGTGATAGTTTCTAAAGTAGAAGGAAAAGATATAATAAATAAATTGATTGGGGTGAGCTAATGAATAGAGCGGTTGTTTGTATAGTGGGAAGGCCAAACGTTGGTAAATCCACTTTGTTCAATAGGATAGTAGGGGCCCGTATAGCCATTACTGAGGATAAACCAGGTGTTACTAGGGATAGGATCTATGGGCAGGCGGAATGGTTAAATAAACATTTTACGCTAATAGATACAGGTGGGTTAGATCCTAAGGATGAGGATATTTTCATGTCCAACATCAGAAGGCAGGTGGAAATTGCCATTGACACAGCCGATGTCATCCTATTTGTAGTAGATGGCCTAGAAGGCTTAACCAGCACCGACAGGGAGATTGCAAACTTACTGAGAAGGTCTGGTAAGGAAGTAGTCCTAGTATGTAATAAGATTGATACCCCTAGGGTGCCTGAACATATATATGACTTTTATGAATTAGGCCTAGGTGAGCCTATGATAGTATCTGGGGAGCAGGCCTTAGGTATAGGGGATTTGCTTGATGAAGTTATTAAGCACTTCCCAGAGGATAAGGAATTGGAGGAAGATGAGGACGTAATCAAGGTTGCCTTCATAGGTAAGCCAAATGTGGGTAAGTCTTCCTTAATAAACCACATTCTGGGAGAAGACAGGGTTATAGTTACGGATATACCTGGTACAACCAGGGATGCTATTGATAGCCATTTTACCTATAATGATCAAAAGTATATCTTGGTAGATACGGCTGGACTTAGGAGGAAGAAGAAGATCTATGAAAAGGTTGAGAGGTATTCCGTCATCAGGACCCTGTCAGCTGTAGATAGGTCCCATGTCTGCGTACTGGTAATAGATGCCACTGAAGGGGTTACGGAGCAGGATACCAAGATTGCCGGTTATGCCCACGACAACGGCAAGGCCATGATCATAGCCGTTAATAAGTGGGATTTAATTGAGAAGGATAATTCTACCTATAGGAAGTTTGAAAAGGATATAAGGGAAAAGCTGGCCTTTATAAGCTATGCTCCTATTGTCTTCATCTCAGCCAAGACCGGCCAGAGGGTAAACAAGTTGTTGGATATGATCAACTTGGTAAATAACAACTACAACCTTCGCATTAGTACAGGGGTATTAAACGATATAATCAACCAGGCTGTACTAATGAACCAACCTCCTTCCGATAAGGGTAAGAGGCTTAGGATCTATTACGGTACCCAGGTATCAGTTAGGCCACCTAAGTTCGTAATCTTCATCAACGATGAAGAATTGATGCACTTTTCCTATGAAAGGTATTTGGAAAACCAAATTAGAAGCCACTTCGGTTTTAGTGGTACACCTATAAGATTTGAATTTAAGGCTAAAAAAGGAGAATAGGTATGAAGCTGGTTTTGCTAAGCTTAATAGGATATCTTATTGGTAGCTTTTCTTCTGCCTACTTTGTAACTAAGACCCTTAAGGGAATCGATATTAGGCAGTACGGCAGCGGGAATGCTGGTGCTACTAATGCTTTAAGGGTCTTGGGTCCTAAGTATGGGGTCTTGGTCCTCTTATTAGATGCCCTAAAGGGGATAGTGGCAGTTATGGTGGGCAGGTTGATACTAGGCTTTAACGGCGGTTTAATCTGTGGCTTCTTTGCTGTTGTAGGTCATGACTGGCCAATATTTTTACAGTTTAAGGGAGGAAAGGGGGTTGCCACCTCCATAGGGGTACTGGCTACCACCCATTTTCTAAGTGCTATAGCTGCAGCCCCTATTGCAATCATACTTATTTTTATTACTAGATATGTTTCCCTAGGCTCTTTGACCTTCCTAGTTTCAGTCCCTATTACATATGCCCTATTGGCAGCTGACTTTAATAGGAATTACCTTATAGTGACTATACTCTTAGCCCTCTTGTCCATCTACAAGCACAGGGCTAATATTGAGAGGCTATTGGCTGGAAATGAGAATAAGATTGGCAGGTGATTATATGACGGAAAAAATTGGAATCTTAGGTGGAGGTAGCTGGGGTACGGCCTTAGGAATCCTCCTTGCTAAGAAGGGCATGGAAGTGGACATCTGGCTTAGGAATAAAAGGCAGGTGGAGGATATTAAACGGGATGGTGAAAATAAAAAGTACCTTCCAGATGTTAAGCTACCCGCCAATTTAAATGTAACAGGGGATATTGAAAAGGCCATTAGGGATAAGAAGCTGATCCTCCTTGCCACATCTACCCAGGGCATAAGGGAAGTTTTAAGTAGGAATAAGACCCTTTTCAATAAAGAGCAGGTAATTGTAAATGTTTCTAAGGGGATAGAAGTAGGTTCCTTAAAGTGTATTTCGGAAATAGTTAAGGAAATCCTACCTGAGAATAAATATGCCGTCCTTTCAGGTCCTTCCCATGCTGAGGAGGTGGCCAGGGAGATACCTACCACCATAGTTTCAGCATCGGTGGAAAAGGAAGTGGCTGAATACGTTCAGGATGTCTTCATGACCAACTACTTTAGGGTCTATACCAACCCGGATGTGGTTGGAGTTGAATTAGGTGGAGCCCTAAAGAACGTAATTGCCCTAGCTGCTGGTGTTTCCGACGGTTTAGGCTATGGGGACAATACTAAGGCAGCCCTGATGACTAGGGGTATCTTCGAGATGGCTAGGCTGGGTGAAAAGATGGGAGGTAATCTTAACACCTTCTCAGGCCTATCTGGCATAGGGGACTTGATTGTAACCTGTACCTCCATGCTTAGTAGAAATAGGCGAGCTGGTATCCTAATCGGTAAGGGTTATTCCATAGATGAAGCCATTGAGGAAGTAGGCATGGTGGTAGAGGGGATAAAGACTACCAAGTCTGCCTATGAACTATCTAAAAAATATGGGGTTGATATGCCCATTACTAGGGAGCTGTATCAGGTACTATATGAAGGAAAATCCGTTAAGGAATCTGTCCCAAACCTGATGGGCAGGGATAAGAAACATGAACTGGAAAATATAGTTTCAATTGAAGATTTAAAGTGGTAACTTACTTAAAAAGTTGCTAAATTTAGCAGGTTTTTTCCTCTAGCTTGTAATATTTAGGATATTCTCACGTATATATATAATATTAGTAGTGTAATGTAAATTAGGCTAGGGGGGTTAATTATGATGGAATTCGATATATACAAGGATATCGCAGAAAGAACCGATGGAGATATCTACGCAGGCATCGTTGGTCCAGTCCGTACAGGTAAATCTACCTTTATTAAAAGATTTATGGAATTACTAGTCTTACCAAACATCGACAATGCCCATAAGAGGGAAAGAGCAAAGGATGAACTGCCATTAAGTGGGGCCGGCAAGACCATAATGACCACTGAACCTAAATTTGTCCCCAATGAGGCGGTGGAGCTGGTATTAAACGATAGGGTGAAGTTCAAGGTACGCATGGTAGACTGTGTAGGCTATCTTGTAGATGGTGCCCTTGGCCATATAGAAGATGAGATGCCTAGAATGGTAACCACCCCTTGGAGCGATGAGGAGATGCCCTTTGAAAAGGCGGCAGAAATAGGAACTAGGAAGGTTATAGAAGACCACTCAACCATAGGCTTTGTAGTTACTACTGACGGCAGCATTACGGACATAGATAGGTCTAACTATATAAAGGCGGAGGAAAGGGTAGTAAAGGAGTTAAAGGAGCTAGGTAAACCCTTTATTATCATCCTAAACTCCAGGCATCCAGAGTTGGATTCTACCATAGCCTTGAAGGAAAGTCTAGAGGAGAAGTACAAGGTCTCCGTAGTGGCCATGGATTGTCTAAATATGTCAGTTTCAGATGTGGAAAAGATCTTTGAAAAGTTGTTGTTTGAATTCCCAGTTAAGGAAATCACCATCCAACTACCACAATGGGTAGAAGGACTTCCAAAGAACCACTGGATCAGGGCCCAGATTATGGAAAGTTTAAGGCCAGCCTTAGAGGATTTGGAGAAGTTAGACCAGCTATATAGATCCTTAGAACCAATTAGGGAATTAGAAATCATTGAGGAAGTCTATATAGACGAAATTAACCTGGGTGAAGGGGTAGTACATACTAGATTTATGGTAGAGGATTCCCTCTTCTATAACATAATCAATGAGTTGACGGGCTACAATATCACCGGCGACCACCAGATGTTAGCTTTAATTTCCAGGCTGTCTGAAATCAAGAAGGAATATGACAAGATTGAACAGGCCTTAAAGGCTGCCAGGGAAGAAGGCTACGGCTTCGTAAGTCCTACCCTAGATGAATTTGAGTTGGCAGAGCCTGAAATCTACCGTCAAGGCACTAAATTTGGAGTTAAGTTAAAGGCGACAGCTCCATCCCTCCACATTATGAAGGCCAACATCCATACGGAAGTGTCACCATTAATTGGGTCAGAGAAGCAGTCTCAGGAGTTACTCCAGTACTTCCTGTCTGAATTTGAAAGTGACCCTGCCAAGATTTGGAGTACAAACCTCTTTGGTAAGTCCTTGTATGACCTGGTGGCTGAGCAGTTAAGCGGTAAGCTTACAGCCATGCCGGAGGATGCTAGGAATAAGATGAGGAGGGCCTTGGAGAAATTAGTTAACGACGGCAGTGCAGGTTTTATACTGATAATAATTTAGGACCTAAGGGTCCTTTTCTTTTGCCTAAAATTTATCATATTTAAAGGATTTATGATATAATGCTTATTATTAGTAGATTTAACCTAATTAACAACAGAAGTCTCCCATCTTCTATAAGTGGGAGATGAATGTTACTTGACAATTCCTTCCTTTATGATATAACCAGTATTAGAGG
>JAAYLY010000035.1 GCA_012521625.1 Tissierellia bacterium
TCTTCTTTGAATCGCTTGTATGTTATCTCTACAGCCTCTGGGGATATTGACTTGTGTTTTAAAGTTTCTTTTAATACCTTGTCGGCATAGTCCATATCTTCTTCTAATAGTATCATTCTCAATACAGCAAAGGCTTGTCTGTAAGATTCTTTATCTAAGGACTTAAGATAATCTTGCCTTGACAATTTATTGTATTTTTATTTTACCAAATACAAGAATGAGCCATATTAGATGGTGAAGAGAAGGGAAAATCAGACAATTTACATCAGATTATTGACATATACCCAAAAAGCCAATATAATATAATTAAAATGAACATATGACCAAAACAATAACCCAAAACTAAAGAAAGGAGGTACTATATGCCAAGAAGAGATGGAACTGGATCATTAGGATTGGGACCTTTTGGAAGAGGATTAGGTCCCTGTGGAAGAGGAGATTTTCCATACAGACCTAGGGTTGGAGCCAGATATGGATTTGGTAGAAGATACGGAGCTTTGTACGGATTTCCTTATGACTATCCGGTTGATAAGGAAAGGGAAGTAGCTTTTTTAGAAGAGGAGAAGGCAATACTTAAAAAAAGGCTTGAACATCTAAATAAGCTAATAGAAGAAAGAAAAAAGGAAGCAGAATAAGAAGGGGGAATAGGTCTTCCTGTTCCCCTTCCAAATTTTAAGTGAATAGGGGTGTATAAAATGGTGGCTAGGCCAAGAAAAAGAAGAAGGGTTTGTGGTATGCCAGCTTTTAAAAGCTTTGGGCCATTAGATGTGAGGGATGTAGAGGAGGTCACTTTGACGGTAGAGGAATATGAGGTAATCCGTCTGATAGATCTGGAAAAGTTAGACCAGCATGCATGTGCGGAAAGGATGGGAGTGGGGCGATCTACTATCCAGCGGATGTATGAAGAGGCTAGGGAGAAGATTGCCGACTGCTTGGTAAATGGTAAGCTATTAAGGATAGAAGGTGGAGATTACGTAGTTTGTAGTCCTGACAAGGGCTATTGTTCACCCTGCTATAGAAGACGCAATAGGGCTGGTAGGGGATGGGAGTAGGTTTGTAAAATTTTTCTTGTGTTTAGATACTTTGCCGTGATAAAATTAAAATAACTATAGATGAATTATATAATTTAAATAATTTGCATAAGGTCAGACTATATAATTAAAGCTGGTGTTGCCAGCCATGGGGATTTATTATATGAAAAGTGAAAAGGATTTGACCTTAAAGTTGCAGGTTTTTAAAGTAGTATTTCTTGTTGGTATCTTCTGTAGCCTGATGAATTATATTCTAGATTTGGGCACTATCCCCATAATATTATCTTGCCTGTGGCCTTATAACTCTAGCCCTATATATATCCTTTAAGATTAGTAAAAACTATGAGCTCTTTTCCATGATAGTGGTAATCTTCTTAAGCTTTGTCTTCTTTCCAAGTATGTGGCTTCTAACAGCTGGTACATATTCCAGTATCCCATATTATATAATCATAAATATTGGTATAATAGCTTTGCTCCTTAGTGGCTTTAAAAGAAAATTTATATCATTATTATTAATTTAGTAGTCGGCCTATTAATATATATTGAATATCAGAGACCTGATTTAATTATAGTATATGATTAAAAACTTGTAAGGTATATAGATTTAACCTTTGGTTTATTTGTATGCCTATTTTCATTGTAGTCTTTATTTCAGTTCTGATGGATAGTTACGTGAAGGAGCTTCATAAATCAGAGCAATATCTGGCTATCCTGGAAGAAAAGAATAGGGAGATAGAGGCTAAGAACAAGATGCTGGAAAAAAGCAATGCAGAGTTTATAAAGGCGAAGGAAAAGGAAGAAAGGCTTAACAAGATGCTATCTAGCGAAAAACAAAAGCTGCAAGAGCTATCTATTACTGATTACTTGACTGGAGCCTTTAATAGGAGGTTTATTACAGCCTGCCTAAATGAAGAATTGGAGGCAGCCTATAGAAGGGAAAAGAGGCTAACGGTTGCTATGATAGATATAGATAACTTTAAAATGATAAACGATACCTACGGCCACGTCTTTGGAGATTATGTCCTTAAAAGGATTGTTGAGACCATGGAAAGGAACTTAAGGCAGACGGATATAATAGGACGCTATGGTGGTGATGAGTTCTTAATCATAATGTGCAACACCTTCCTGGAGGATGGCTATAAGGTTATAGACCGTCTACGAAGAAGAATATGGGAGCTAGAGTGGAAAGACCAGCTAGTAATAACCATCAGTGGTGGTGTAGTAGAGGCAGAGGATGAGGATATTACCACCTTATTGAAAAAGGCGATGACCAAGTATATAAGGCTAAGAAGATTAGCAAGAATCTGATAGTAAAAGGTTAATTAGTTAATATAAGCATTCAAATAATAAAGTAGGCTACCCATCTGGGTAGCCCTCTACAAATATAAATCTAAGTTTACATACTGGTATTTAAGTTAGGATTTAACCTAATTAACAACAGAAGTCTCCCATCTTCTATAAGTGGGAGATGAATGTTACTTGACAATTCCTTCCTTTATGATATAA
>JAAYLY010000244.1 GCA_012521625.1 Tissierellia bacterium
AATCTCTTCTTTGCCCACCTGCCATTACCATCCATTATGATGGCGATGTGCCTTGGTAGGTTATCCATATCAATCTGTTTTAACAGGCTTTTCTTATCCATAAACAACTCCTCCAGTAGCAAAACCCCTTCATAAGAAGGGGTTTTAAAAGATTAAAATTCCAATAATTCCTGCTCTTTCTTCTTAGTTAAGTTATCGATCTCTTCTACATACTTATCGGTGATCTTTTGAATCTTATCTTCTGCGCTTTTTCTTTCGTCTTCAGTTAGTTCCTTATTCTTCTCCATCTTTTTAATTACTTCTATGCTGTCTCTTCTAATGTTTCTAATGGCTATTTTAGCATTTTCCCCGCTTTTCTTAACTATTTTAGTTAGTTCAATTCTTCTTTCTTCTGTTAATGGTGGAAATATCAGTCTTATAATCTTACCATCATTTGAAGGAGTAAGGCCAAGATCTGATTTTAGAATTTCCTTTTCGATGGCTGGGATTAAGTTAGGGTCCCAAGGTTGGATTGCTAACATTCTAGGCTCTGGTGCTGAAATACTGGCCACTTGCTTTAATGGGGTCATCTGGCCATAGTATTCTACTGTAATCTTGTCTAACAGTTGAGGATTTGCACGTCCGGCTCTAATTCCTACAAGTTCTTCCTTGTAAACGGCGATGGTTTTTTGCATTTTTTCTTCAGTTTCCTTAAAAATGGGCAAATTCATAAATTAATCCTCCTTTACATGTGTACCTATTTTTTTACCTAAGACCACATTATAAATGTTGCCAGGTTCATCTATACCAAAGACGATTAGAGGAATTTTATTATCCATGCATAAAGAAGTTGCAGTTGAATCCATAATTCCCAAGCCTCTATTTAGTATGTCTATATAGTTTAGTTTATCAAATTTTTCCGCATCCTTATTTATATTTGGATCTGAATCGTAGACTCCATCTACTCCCTTTTTGGCTAATAAGATGACTTCAGCTTCGATTTCAGCAGCCCTTAATGCCGCAGCCGTATCCGTTGAAAAATATGGATTCCCGGAACCAGCAGCAAAGATAACTACACGACCTTTCTCCAAATGTCTAATGGCTCTCCTACGGATATAGGGTTCTGCTATTTGCTTCATGTCGATGGCGGACTGTACCCTAGTTACTACTCCCATCTTCTCCAATGCATCCTGTAAGGCCAAAGCATTCATAACTGTACCCAGCATGCCTATATGGTCTGAAGTAGTTCTGTCCATTTCCTTTACACTGGCGCCTCTCCAAAAGTTTCCGCCCCCTACTACTATAGCTACTTGAACACCTGCTTGGTGTACCATCTTTACTTCCTCTGCTATCCTGTTGAGGGTAGAGTTGTCTATACCAGTCCCCTTATCACCTGCTAGAGCCTCTCCACTTAATTTTAACACAACTCTTTTGAAAATGGGTTCCATCAATTTCACTCCTTATGTAAATCCATCTTTGCTTGCTTACTGAAATGGAGAACAGTTACTGTTCTCCATCTAAGTAAATTAATTTTGTCCCATTTGTTTTGCAACTTCTTCAGCAAAGTTTTCTTCTTTCTTTTCGATTCCCTCTCCAACTTCAAATCTAACGAATCTTCTTATTACGATATTTTCTCCTATTCTGGAGATAAGCTCGTTAAGAACGTCGGAAACCTTCTTGTCACCATCTTTAATAAATGCTTGTTCTAATAGACAAACTTGCTCGAAGTATTTATTTAATCTGCCCTCTACTATTTTTTCAGCTATATGTTCAGGTTTTCCTTCATTTATAGCTTGTTGCATAAGGACAGCTCTTTCTCTTTCGATTTCCTCTTGAGGTACATCTTCCTTCTTTACGTATTTAGGGCTTACAGCAGCTACTTGCATAGCCATGTCTTTAACGAAAGATCTAAATTCTTCGTTTTTAGCAACGAAGTCTGTTTCAGAGTTAACTTCAATTAAAACCCCAATCCTGCCGCCGTGGATGTAAGCTTCTACTAAACCTTCAGCTGCTATCCTGCTTGCTTTTTTTGCAGCCTTAGCCAAACCCTTTTCCCTTAAATAATCGATTGCCTTTTCTATATCTCCATTAGTTTCAACTAAAGCTTTTTTACAATCCATCATTCCAGCGCCAGTTCTTTCTCTTAGCTCCTTAACTTGTGCAGCGCTAATACTCATTGAAATCCCTCCTCTTATTGTTAAAAAATGGTAAGAGCTAAAAGGTGATATACCTTAGAACCCTTACCTTTTTTTATTATTCTTCTTCTATAGATTCTATTTGTTCACCTTGTCTACCTTCAAGAACTGCATTTGCTATAGTTTCAGTTAATAATTTTACTGCTCTAATAGCATCGTCATTACCAGGTATTACAAAGTCAACTTCATCTGGGTCACAATTAGTATCTACAATAGCTACTACTGGTATACCAAGAATATGTGCTTCTCTAACAGCAATTCTCTCTTTTCTTGGATCTACAATAAATAATGCATCAGGAAGTCCTTCCATATCCTTAATTCCACCAAGGAATTTCTCAAGTCTTTCCCTTTCATGGTTTAACTTGATAACTTCTTTCTTAGGTAGAACATCAAATAGACCTTCTTCTTCCATTTGTTCTAATTCATGTAATCTCTCGATTCTTTTCTTGATGGTCTTATAGTTAGTTAACATACCACCTAACCATCTTTGATTTACATAAGGCATATTACATCTCTTAGCTTCGCTTTCGATAGCTTCTTGAGCTTGTTTCTTAGTACCAACGAATAGGATTTGACCACCGTTAGCAGCAAGTTCCTTAACAAACTCATAAGCCTCATCGATCTTCTTTACAGTTTTTTGTAAATCGATGATGTATATGCCATTTCTTTCAGTAAAGATATATGGGGCCATCTTTGGATTCCATCTTCTAGTTTGATGTCCAAAGTGAACTCCAGCTTCTAATAAACTTTTCATTGACACGATTGACATACTATTTCACCTCCAGTTTTATTCCTCCATTCTTATCATATATTCCCGGGCCCTGAAATAGGGACTTCCAAGAATATCAAAGAATGTGTGTATTCAATCCTATAGTAGTATAACATACTGTTATTTATTAATCAATAATTATTTTAGCCATTTGGATTATTTTTCTAATGTTTTTACTATTGTCTAGCCTTTTTAAGCTCTTCCACTAACTTGTCGTTTAAGATCTTGATATGAGTACCCTTCATACCCAAGGATCTAGATTCGATTACACCAGCACTTTCGAACTTACGCAGGGCATTAACGATTACTGACCTAGTAATACCAACCCTATCGGCTATCTTACTTGCAACTAATAGGCCTTCATCCTTACCTTCTAATTCATTAAAGATATGTTCCATAGCTTCTAATTCTGAATAGGATAGGGTTCCAATAGCCATTTGAACCACTGACCTCTTTCTAGTCTCTTCCTCAATCTCTTCAGTCTTAGCCCTTAAGATCTCCATACCTACTATGGTGGCGCTATATTCAGCTAGGATTAAGTCTGCCACATCAAATTCCCTGTCGAATCTGGCTAGAACTAGAGTACCCAACCTTTCACCACCGCAAGAAACTGGTACTATAGTAGCAACCTTGCCAGGATGAACGCAATCTGTATGCTCGTCAAAGACGCACTCATGAAAGTCTGTTACATTTTCTCTAGTTTCAATTACTTCTAGTAATTTATCGTTATAAGATTTAGGGAATCTTTGCTTTTCTATGATTTCTTCTTCTATGATGTCACAATTAAAGCCATCAGCCAATTGATAGCCTAATACCTTACCCTTGTTGCTAGCAACATAAACGTTAGCTTCTAATATATCACTTAAGATCTTACTTAACTCAGCAAATGAAACTGGTTGAGTTCCATAACTTTGCAATGTTCTATTCAATCTTCTGGTCTTTTGTAATAAATCCTTCACTTTCAGTCCTCCTCAACTATAATTATATAAATTTTGACTATTTTCTAAATAATGTCTTGAAACGATTAATTCTGAATATTCTCATATAGAGCTTACTATATTTTTAGGTAAATGTACAGTATTTTCTTTATATTTCTTCAACTACTTTTTAATTTGCTTCCTTTAGGTAGCCACAGTCCTTATTGCTGCATCGGATGGTATCCCCTTTCTTACTCCTCCTAATGACCATAAATTGGCCACATCTAGGACACCTTTCTTCCACAGGCTCATTCCAAGAAACGAAATCACATTCAGGATAATTGGTACATCCATAAAAGACCCTACCCCTTTTAGAGCGCTTTCTAACTATCTCCCCGTCTTTACAGCTAGGACATTTGACGTTGATCTTATCTAGTAGTGGCTTGGTATTCCTACATTCAGGATAAGCTGGACAGGCTAGGAACTTACCAAACCTTCCAGTTTTAATAACCATATTCCTACCGCATTTTTCGCAGATTTCATCGGT
>JAAYLY010000245.1 GCA_012521625.1 Tissierellia bacterium
CTTTATGCCTGAGGAGGCCGTCCAAAGACCGGTAATGGCCGCCACTGAAAGCAGCCCCTGGCTACTGCTGATGGTAATTTCATAGGCAAAGGCTCGAATTATTTTTTGGGTCTCCAAGGGTAGGTAATATATTAGGTCCTTTAATACATCTTCCCTAACTAAGGGAGTGTAAGATAGTAGATTTAAAAATACTATGATAAAGGGAAAGAGGGAGAGGATTAAGAAAAAACTAAGCTGTGGGCCTACTGCCAGTACCGCATGATTCTTGAGCCTAAAGAGAAGTTGGTCAAGGAATATTATGGTTTTAAACTTGGATAAGCGACTTAAGATTTTTTTAATACTACCACCTACTTTATAAGCTAGTCCAATATAAGCTATTAACCTTCCACAAATTCAGAAGCCTTCCTATAATCCTCCAATTTGATAATTTCAGAAGCCTTGTTAGCTCTTCTCCCATTTTGTAAATAGTTAAATACCTTTTTACCCAGATTAGTTACGGTCACTACATCCTCATCCTGCTGAATCCTAATTAAACCTAGATCTACTATATAGTCCATACTAGGACATAATAGGCCATCCAGTTTAGCTAGGGTGTCATTTAAGGAATACTCTTTACCCACTTTTAAGTCTGCCAAGTTCTTAACTATCTTATCCCTTAAGATGTCGTAAATTAGGGTATCTGAATCAGATAAAATATCTTTTATAAAGACTTTACTCCAGAGATATTGAATAAGGAGGGAGTACTTTTCCTCATCGCTATACCTAAGGATATTGAAGCCCTTCTTAGTTAGATTTAGATTGGTCCCTTCTACTTCCACTATCCCTAAATATAGGCTGGCATGGAAGAAGAAGTTAATCAAGGGGAAATCAAATTGATTTGGGGCCCTTTTATCCACCACTATGCTATTTTCCAGTATGCTATTTAGTTCAATTAAGTCCCTTCTTCTTAAGAGTTTCCTAGTCTTAGTAAGCTTTATATTAGTATCCCCAATATATAGGATGAACTTTTCAAAGTCCAGCACGCTGACTATGGCTTCATCGTTTAAATAGCCATTTATAAGGGAAACTAAATCCTTATCTATACCCGGGTCGTTGCTGGTATCGATTTTATACATATATTTAAATCGATTTTGGCTTATTTCTAACACCCTATTATAGGTTTCCCTATAATGTGGATCCATTAGGCATAAGTAATGGCTGTAGGCTTTTAAGGTTCTTAAGTAGGAGTTGAATTCCTCGTGGCTATTGATGAAACCTTCCTTTATGGCCTCATTGAAGAAGGAACTAAAATCCACCCTATCCATATCCTGTAAAGTTAGGTCCTTATCCTCCAGGGTATATTCAAAAAAGCTAGTTAGGTTGTTAATATGCTTTTTTACTGCTGCACCATTATATTTATTCATCAAGAAGAATTCAAATTCATCCAATTCATCGAAAAGTAAACTACTAATATCCCCATTCATATCTATAACCCTTAATAGGGCGTCATTATACATCTTGTAGATATGTAGGGAGTAATTCTTAAGATAATCCATCATGGATAGGTCTCCATTAAGCTTTCTAACCATATTAAAATCCACAAGTAATTCCTCTAAGAAGACATCCTTAACGGCGCTGGGGACGTAGTTTATATCCCCCATGAAGATAGTAGTATCAAGGATTTTTCCAATCCTTGTAAATAGAAAATCTCCAACCTGAATTACCTTGTGGATATTAGGCTCCAGTACTGTATGTTCTATATTGTTTAATAGATCCTTTAAAATAACGTGGCCCTTGTTGAAATCTAAGATTTCAAAGAGGGAGATGTAGGACTTGGACTTCTCCTTCAGAATTTCCTTTTCCATCTCCGTTAAGGCTGAAGAATCATCCTTGAGGAATTTTTCTATAAAGCTTTCTCCATCCTTGTCAGTATAATCGATGCTCAGCCAGAGGTTGAAGGCTAAGTTGTTTCTTTGGTCGTCTATATATGAAAGATCCAAATCGAAATTTTCGATAAAATCTAAAACATCTATTTTAGAATACATATATTTCAATAACTTGTTAGTTACATTGATTTCCAGATTCATTATATCCTTGAAGCTGTAATTTTGCATTTTAACCTCCCAAAAAATTTTCCTATATGATATTATACACTATTAAATATTGAAGTACATCAGGTAAATTATATGGTATATCTTATTATTATTTGATATATTATCATTATAGGGTTAAAATTGGGCAATTCCAAAAGAAAAGCTAATATTAAAATCCATGGTGCCTTTATAGCCATTGAAAATAATGGCCGAGATGTCATCTTCTTCGTCGATGAGGAGATGGTATATATTTTTGCATTTTTAATTCTCTTAACTAAAGACCTAATATAATAAAGTAAATAAGAAATTTAGAGAAAGGTGGTGGAAAACCTGGTGGTTTGAAGCCAGGTTACTTATGTTAAAATTTAAGGATTTTAAATATGAAAGACCAGACCTAGCCAGTATAGGCAAGGAAATTAGCGGACTAATAGATGAGTTTAATAACAGCCAGGATGTGGAGGCTCAAAATGAGGTAATTAGTAAGGTTAATAAAATAAGATCCTATGTAGAGACCATGGTCAGTCTAGTACATATTAGGCACTCCATAGACACTACCGATGACTTCTATGCCCAGGAGCAGGACTTTATGGATGAAAATAGCCCCCTTTATGAGAAGATGATTATGGAATTCTATAAGGCCTTAGTTGAGTCTAAATTTAGGCCCCAGTTGGAAGAGAAGTGGGGTAAGCAATTTTTTAGATTAGCTGAATTAAGCCTTAAGACCTTCTCGCCGGAGATTATGGATGATTTAGTTAAGGAGAACAAGTTAGTTACTGAATATGGTAAGTTACTGGCTTCAGCAAAGATAGAATTTAAAGGTGAAATTAGGAATTTAAGCCAGATGCGTCCTTTTATGGAATCTAAGGACCGTCAGACTAGGAAGGAAGCCCATGAAGCCTATGTAGGCTTTTTCAAGGAAAATGAGGAAGAATTCGATAGGATCTATGATGAACTGGTAAGGGTAAGGGATACCATGGCTAAGAAGTTAGGCTATGAAAACTACATCCCCTTTGGCTATGCCCGCCTAGGCAGGACCGACTACGATGCTGAGATGGTGGCCAATTACAGAAGGCAGGTCTATGAGGATTTAGTCCCTCTGGTAGTAAAGCTTATGGATAGGCAGAGGAAGAGGTTAGGACTAAAGGAGCTAAAATACTATGACGAGACCTTGGAATTCCTAACAGGTAACGCCACTCCTAAGGGTGATCCAGACTGGATACTGGAAAATGGAAAGAGGATGTATAAGGAGCTTTCGGAGGAAACCCATGAATTCTTTACCTTTATGGTGGAGAGGGAGCTGTTGGACCTGGTTGCTAAGGAGGGTAAAAAGAGCGGGGGATATTGTACCTTTTTACCTGATTATAGGGCACCCTTTATCTTCTCCAACTTTAACGGAACTAGTGGTGATGTGGACGTCTTAACCCATGAAGCCGGTCACGCCTTCCAGTTTTATTTAAGTAGGAATTTTGAAATACCAGAATATGTCTTCCCTACCCTGGAGGCTTGTGAAATCCACTCCATGAGTATGGAATTTTTAACCTGGCCCTGGATGGAATTATTCTTTGAAGATGAGGTGGATAAATATAAGTTCAGCCACCTGGCAGGGGCCATTAACTTTATCCCCTATGGGGTCACTGTAGATGAATACCAACACTACGTCTACTCCCATCCCGAGGCCACTCCCCAGGAGAGGAAGGCCAAGTGGAGGGAGATTGAGAAAAAATACCTACCCTTTAGGGATTATGAAGATAACGACCTATTAAATAGGGGAGGTTATTGGTTTAGACAGGGCCACATCTTCTCAAATCCATTCTACTATATTGACTATACCCTGGCCCAGGTCTGTGCCTTCCAATTTTGGATCAAGATGAGGGAGGATAGGGATAAGGCCTGGGATGATTACCTAAGGTTGTGTAAGGCTGGAGGAAGCAAGTCCTTCCTGGAGCTGGTGGAATTAGCTGACTTAGAAAACCCCTTCCTAGATGGAACTATAAAGAGGGTAGTTAAGCCTCTAAAGGATTGGTTGGATACTATAGATGATAGTAAATTTTAATAAACAATGGTCTAGTATATAA
>JAAYLY010000246.1 GCA_012521625.1 Tissierellia bacterium
ATTATACTGAGCCATGGTTCATCCTCCTCGGTTTGGTATTTGTGTTGCAACTATATTTTAACCGAGGTATGAGCTTTGGCTCAAATTATTTTTCTTTTTACACCATTATATAGACTTAATCTATCAGTAGACATAATAACATTATGTAAATTACATAAGCTAGATAACTTAAATAGAACCGTTATTAATATAAGTTCACCCTACTCCCCTTCTGGTCTATACTTCTATTTTCCTTATTCAACTTTATACAAGATATAAAGCCGGATAATGCCAAATAAATACTAGTAAAATTGACTTATAAAACATAATCCAGACATAGTATCTAATATAAGGCCTAAATTGGCCCTGTATTAATTTCCATGCTTAAGCAATACAAGTATATTCCTAAAGGCCTAAAAAGGCCTTACAGGCAATTTTAGAGAGTCGTTTTTCCTAAATAGCATTATAGTCTTTAACTTATATACAATATTTACCATCTAGTTATACTTTCTGGCTTAAATCTTTTATTTTTTTATACAACAATTAGAATACCCAATAATCATTTATAAGCTTAAACATGAGTACGAGTGAACATAATACAATTATGTAAACAAAACTAATTATCAATACCATTGACAGTATATATGATTTTGTAAAGCATAAAATATGCGAAATCAAGAACTGCATCCGATTTCGCATCCATATTATCATACATCTTCTTTATATAAATCTTTCATTATAGTCTTTAGTATAAATAAAGAATTTAAGAATGAATCCTTAGCCTGCCTATGTATAACCTGATAATGCCTAATACCTTCATCAGTAATCTTATATCTTCTGATGGACCTTTTATCAGGCTCTTCCCACCATCCTTCTATATAGCCCTCTGCCTCCATCTCCCTAAGTAATGGATAAATCATGCCTGGACTAGGGCTCCATTTGTAGTTTAACCTCCTACTTATTTCATCCTTGATCCTATTACCATATAGGTTCTTCTCCATTAGTAGGTGTAGTATATACAGCTTAACAAAGGAGGTCGTTCCTATGGTCGTTGGAAATTGTCGCTGCCGCTCCCCCTTATAAATACTCATCTTATCCTCTCCTTCATCTTAGGTATGGTTTTTAAGTCTATAAAATATCTTCCAAGCAATAAATCACCATTATTTCGCTCTCCATGGCAATCTGAACCAGCTGTTATAATAAGATTATGTTTCTTGGCTATGGCCTTTAATCTTCTAATATCATTTAGGCTGTATTTAGAGTGGATGCACTCCATACCCTCTATGCCCTTATCAATGCAATAGTAGATAATCCTATCATCCTTAAGGAGTCCAGGATGGGCTAGTACTGGTATTCCCTTAACTTCCTTAATTAAGTTGATTGCATCTTTTACCGATATCTTATATCTCTCCACATAGGCTGGCATGCCTGGATTTAAGTATCTATCAAAGGCTTCCTGGATGCTGCTTACATAGCCCTGCTCAATCATCTGGCGTGCTATTGCAACCCTGCCTATAAAATCCGTGTCACTTTTAGACTTTATCTTCTCTATATCTAAAAAGATATTTAAATCCCTTAGTTTTTCAACTATCCTTGTTCCCCTTAGCTTCCTATGGTCCATAAGCTTTTTAGTTACTTCTAGTATCCTTTCATCCTTATAATCGATAAAATATCCTAATAAATGGACCTCATCCCCCTCATAGATACAGGATAGCTCTATTCCCGGGATTACATTAAAGTTTTCAAATTCCTTAGTATAATTTATAGCCTCATCTAACCCTAATACAGTATCATGGTCCGTTATGGCTATCCCATCTAAACCCCTTTTAATAGCTTCGTCCACAACTTCTTTAGGACTTAGTAGCCCATCGGAATAATAGGTGTGAACATGCAGATCGTATTTCAAAGTATGGCCTCCTTTTTTCCAGTTAAGTTTACTCTTTTTTACACATCCTCCTATACTCAACATATTATATACATAATATGTACAAAATAATAAAAATTTTCAAGCTAAAGTAAAAACCTGCCCAATAGGCAGGTTTTGATATTATCTTGGTTCAACAATTAATTTAATAGCAGTTCTCTCTTCACCGTCGATAACGATGTCTGTGAAAGCAGGGATACATATAAGATCAATTCCACTAGGTGCAACAAACCCTCTAGCAATAGCTACAGCTTTAACTGCTTGATTAAGTGCCCCCGCTCCAATAGCTTGAATTTCAGCGGATCCTTTCTCGCGCACTGCACCAGCAAGTGCACCTGCTACAGAATTTGGGACAGACTTTGCTGATACTTTTAAAACATCCATTTAATAGCCCCCTTATATGTTATTATCTCTATTTTATTTATAAAATATGCTATTTAGCATATTCTATTGCTCTAGTTTCACGGATAACATTAACTTTAATTTGTCCAGGATAATCTAATTCGGATTCGATTTTTTTAACAATTTCTCTAGCTGTATGAACAGTTTGTTCCTCATTGACTTCATCAGGTTTAACTATTATTCTAACTTCCCTACCTGCTTGGATTGCATATGATTTTTCAACACCATGAACTGAATTAGCAATTTCTTCTAACTTTTCAAGCCTTCTGATATAAGCCTCTAAGGTTTCCCTTCTTGCACCTGGTCTTGCAGCGGAAATGGCATCGGCTGCCTGAACCAATACAGCCTCAATAGTTTCAGGCTCTACATCCCCATGGTGGGCTGCAATTGCATGTTGAACTTCCTTAGATTCCCTATATCTTCTTGCCAATTCAACCCCTATATCTACGTGAGGTCCTTCTACTTCATGGTCTACGGCTTTACCTATATCATGTAGTAAGCCTGCTCTCTTAGCCACCCTTACGTCGGCGCCTAATTCAGCTGCCATCATGCCAGCTAAGTGTGCTACCTCAATTGAATGCTTAAGAACATTTTGTCCGTAGCTAGTTCTATATTTTAACCTACCCAGTAGTTTAATTAACTCTGGGTGAAGGTTGTGTATGCCAACTTCAAAGGCTGCTTGTTCTCCTTCTTCCTTAATGATGTTATGAACTTCCCTCTTAGCCTTTTCTACCATCTCTTCTATTCTAGCAGGATGGATTCTACCATCGACTATAAGCTTTTCTAAAGCAATTCTTGCTATTTCCCTTCTAATAGGGTCAAACCCTGATAGAACTACAGCTTCAGGAGTATCATCTATTATTAAGTCAATACCTGTTAAAGTCTCTAAGGTTCTAATATTTCTACCCTCTCTACCAATTATCCTACCCTTCATTTCGTCATTTGG
>JAAYLY010000247.1 GCA_012521625.1 Tissierellia bacterium
GAAGATTAATTTAATCTAGATCTAAATCGAAATCATAACCATAACCTTATAAGCCTAAGCCATAAGGTGAGAAGCGGATACTTCTACTTTCTCTAACTCAAATATTCAATTTACTATGACATTATATGCTATATATTAAGCTTTGTCAAATATTTTATTATAAAATTACCTACTTAATTCATATAGGGCCTTGGTATAGATTTCCGTCAACATCATCAGATGGTCTATGGCTATATATTCATTTTTTTGGTGTACCACATCCTCCTGGCCTGGAAATACTGGACCAAAGGCTACAGCATTTTCCATAGCCCTGGCGTAAGTACCGCCACCGATTACTATAGGCTTTGAATCGTAATCCCCTGTTACACTTCTGTAGACATCCATCAGCTTTGTCACTAGGAAATTATCCTCAGGTACATAAAGGGGTTTTTGGTCGCTGCCTTCTACTATAACCATATCCGTATCCTTTAGCTTCTCCCTCATACCAGCATAAACCTCTTTGGCGCTAGATGTAATTGGATATCTAATGTTTATAGTTAAGGTTATATAACCATCTTCATATTTTATCATACCAGCATTGAAATTTAATTTACCTGAAATCTCATCTTCAAAGCCACAACCTATCCCTTCACCATTATGGTAAAAGCCTATACTTTCATTATATAGCCTAGCAAATTCCTTTAGGGATCCAGCCTTTAGGACTTCTCCAAGAAAGGCCATTAGGTTTGAAATGGCATTTTCTCCCCTTTCTGGTGTGCTGCCATGGGCTGACTTACCCTTTGCTCTTATCTGTATGGTTTTTCCTTCTACATTTATTTCTATTTTATCTTCCCCATTATAAGACTTTGCCCTTTCCATTAAACTATCTATATCTTCCAGCTCAAGGGTAACTGATGCTGTATCAGGCACCATATTTGGGGCTGACCCACCTTTTAAGTCTATTAATTTAACTTCACCATCCTCCTTTAAAGGATATCTTAAATCAAATACCATTATGCCCTTTTCACCGTTTATAACTGGAAAGTCAGCATCTGGCGTAAAAGCCATAGTAGGTGGCTTAACCTTAGAAAGATAGTGATTCATACATCCCCAGCCTGATTCTTCATTAGTACCGAAGATTATCCTTATCCTCCTATTAAAGTCAACACCTAAATCCTGAAGGATTTTCATGGCATACATGACAGCAATGGCAGGTCCCTTATCATCTACAGCCCCCCTACCGTAGATCTTGCCATCATGAACTTCCCCTCCATAAGGGTCGTATTCCCATCCTTCTCCCTCAGGAACCACATCCAGGTGTACAAGTATACCCACTAGCTCATCACCCTGGCCTATTTCAGCATGGGCGGCGTAGCCATCGAATTCTTCAACCTTAAATCCCATTTCCTTAGATAGGTTAACAGCATATTCTAAAGCCTTATAAGGCCCCTCCCCAAAGGGCTTACCCTCGGCTGGAGTACCTTCCACTGACCTTATCCTGATTATTTCCTGTGTTTTTTCAACTATTTCATTCTTATATTTTTCAATTAAAGCCCTAATTTCCATCAACATCGTCTCCTTTTAATCTTTAAGTTCATTATACATGAATTTTATTTTTAAACAACTTTAATTTTTTCTTATAGAAAAAAACGAAATGGTTACACTAAATCTAGAATTAGATTTAGGAGGGATAAGTTGAAAAAGAATACCATAGTCCTTTTCTTCCTGGTGTTTAGTACAATTACATCAATCCTGCTGTTGATTAATTGTTTTTGGCCAATAGCTGGTTTAGAATATATTACCAGAACCGATAGATTAGCTGTTTGGGCTATAACAGCCATCCTCTTTATCTATTATAGATCTTTAAATCCTAAGCCACAACTGGCACCATCCATGCTGGCTGTAGAAAAGGATAATGGCAAGGCTAAAGATAAGCCAGATGTTTCCTTTAAAGATGTAGCTGGTTTGGAGGAGATTAAGGAGGAACTACAAGAAACTATTGACTTTATGATCAATCCAGAAAAGTATAGGAGAATGGGTGCCAAGATCCCTAAAGGCATCTTGTTTTATGGGCCTCCTGGTACTGGAAAGACCCTACTTGCAAAGGCTGTTGCTGGTGAAACCAATTCAACCTTCCTCTATGCCAGCGGGTCCGAGTTTGTGGAAAAGTATGTAGGAGTTGGAGCAAAGAGGGTTAGAACCCTTTTTGAAAAGGCTAAAAAAGAGGCCCCAGCTATCATCTTTATAGACGAGATCGATGCCATTGGAAGCAGGAGAAACCAAGACTCCAATAACGAAAAAGACCAAACCCTCAACCAACTATTGGTGGAACTAGACGGCTTTAATACCGATGATACGGTGATAGTAATAGGAGCTACCAACAGAATCGACCTACTGGACGAAGCCCTACTAAGACCTGGTAGATTCGATAGGCATATCTACGTAGGAAATCCAAACCTACCTGCCAGGGAGCAGATATTAACTGTCCACACTAAAAATAAACCCCTTGATGAAACCATAGATATAAAAGCCTTGGCCAAGAAGACTACAGGCCTTTCAGGGGCTCAGTTGGCCAATATTGCAAATGAGGCCGCTATCATAGCAGTACGGAAAAATAAAAAGCACATATCCATTGAGGAATTTGAAGCAGCCATCGAAAGGGTCATAGCCGGATTGGAGTTAAAAAATCCAAATATCCTAGAGAAGGAAAGAAAGGTAGTAGCCTTCCACGAAGCAGGCCATGCGCTAGTTGCTAAACTATTAGACACTGAAATAGTCCAAAAAATCTCCATCATACCCCGGGGGCAGGCCCTAGGATATGTATTAAAGTTCCCAGATGAAGATAGGTACCTATTGAGCCAGAAGGAACTAGAAGACAAGATAACCACCCTATTAGCAGGAAGGGCTGCAGAGCAGGTTATTTTTAAAGAAATAA
Source organism: Tissierellia bacterium (assembly GCA_012521625.1). Classification (GTDB taxonomy): domain Bacteria; phylum Bacillota; class Clostridia; order Tissierellales; family Tissierellaceae; genus JAAYTL01. The sequence goes on from JAAYLY010000247.1 coordinate 2,915, forward strand.
CCACAGGAGCAAAGGATGATTTGAAAAAGGCTACCAGCATAGCTAGAGAAATGGTATGTAGCTACGGCATGAGCCCCCTAGGCACCCTAGCCTTAGATGAATATTATATCAAGTATAACTATGACACCATTAGGTTGGAGATTAAAAAGATCACAGATAGGAACTATGGTAGGGCCCTAGAACTGATACAAGATAACCTCCAAATCCTACATACAATAGCCGAAAGGCTATTGGAGAAGGAAACCATAGACAGCCAGGAGTTGGATTTGATATTCAAAAAATACCAAAGAACAACCAACTATGCCATGTAAGGATGGAAGGACAGCACTTCCATCCTTATTGTTTTAATATTAAATTAATTTGTTAAAATTCCCCCCCTATAGACCTAAAGTTTTCACTCTACCATAAAGTTAAAAGAGGCTTAAGGGAAAATCCCTTAAGCCTCTTTTATTTATCAAACCAACAACAATTTTAACCCATATTTACAGCTTATAGTCAAGTAAAATATCTAATCAGCTAATTCCATAATTATAGTTGCTGCTGCTCCTTCTTGAAGAGCTCCTGCACCATCAGCACGTGTAATTTGGACTGAAAGTAGGTCGCATGCATTAACTGGATAATTTGCTGGAACCGTGATGCAGCAGTTAGGTGGATTAGGTCCTTCTATTGTAGCTATTACCCC
>JAAYLY010000248.1 GCA_012521625.1 Tissierellia bacterium
CACTTTCCCTTTCCCTATCCAACTTCCTATTTCTAAAGTAGATAAGCAAATCTATAGAAACCATGACTAGGTTTATAACATAAAAGATAACCACATAGTTAATATTACCGGCTATAAACTTTGAACCAATACCGCAGATGTAACCAAAGATGATTATGCAGAGGAAAAGTGGACTTTTACCCTTTGCCGTCCTGGCCTTAAGGCTTTTAAGTATTGAAGTTGGCCAGGCAAAACCAAAGGATACTACCATCATAACTTCCAAGATTTGAGCCAAAAGATCATCTCCTATCCTAAATTACTAGCAACCCTCTTCATCATTTCCATTATTGGTAAGTTGTATGGACAACGAGGCTCACACTGACCACACTGGATACAGTCTTCGGCCCTAACCTCCATGGCATCATATCTGGATTTAGCCCAATCCTGTAGGTTGTATCTTAGGTAATAGCCCTCCATTACGAATTGGTTAGGTATATCAATACCTACGGAACATGGTCCACAGTATCCGCATCTTCTACAGAATTCTTGCCCTAAAGCCTCTGCTTCCTCCTTTAGGATAGTCCTTTCTTCCTCTGTCAACGGCCTTCTATCAATGCCTGCGTTGGTATTCTCTATTACCTGCTCTATGGCATCCATACCAGGTATGGCAGAAGTTACATTTTCATTCTCTAATATAAATCTTAAGGATAATTCTCCCTTAGTTATGGCACCTCCTGCCATAGGTTTCATTACGATTACACCTACATTTTTCTCCTTGGCCTTTTTAAATACCTCTTCCCCTTGGGTCTCCACAGGATTGTATGGGAATTGAATAGTGCTGAATATATCCATATCTAAGGCCTTATCCAAGACTTCAGCACTATGGCTTGTGATACCGACTTCCTTGATGACACCCTTATCCTGCAACTCCTTAACAGCCTTATAGGCCCCATTTTCTCCAAATATGATATCTAAATGTTCTTCCTTAACATTGTGGAACTGAAATAGGTCTATATAATCGGTTTTTAAGTTCTTCAGGCTAGTATGTATCTCTTCTAGGATTCCATCATATGTCCTAGCCATAGACTTAGTAGCCAGGATAAACTTATCCCTACCTAACTTTTCTAAGGCATAGCCAATAAGCTCTTCACTGATGGTATAACCCCTGGCCGTATCTATAAAATTAACTCCTCTTTCATAGGCCTTTTTGATCAATTCAAAGGCCATTTCCTTATCAACCCTTTGAAGAGGAATACCTCCGAATCCAATAACAGAAACTTCAAAACCAGTTCTACCTAAAACCCTTTTTTCCATTAATCTCCCGCCTTTTCCTATATTTTTATGTTAATATTTCTATTTTCTAAATATTTATTATATCAAACCACTATAATAAAGAAAAGTAAGCTATATTTTTCTTCTTATAATATATTTTTTGATAATTTAATAAAGGAGAGGTCATAAAACTAGTAACCTCTCCACATAAGCTTCCAAATAAGCTTCAGTATTAACTTACAGGTGAACTACCTCCACCTATAGAGGTGGTGGCTTCGTGGTCAATACTCCC
>JAAYLY010000249.1 GCA_012521625.1 Tissierellia bacterium
AGAAGCAGATGAAGATCACGTAGCTATGCAAGATGGAGTAAATAGAGAGATTAAATTAGTCTATGTCCATGAAGGAAGGAAACTTAAATCAAAGGGAAGGTATGAATTAATCAATAAGAGATATTTCACAGGTTCTTTAAAGAATAATGAAGATTTATGGCTAGAGGTAGCTAACTATCTAGATGAAGCCTATGATTTAGATGGTGTAGACAAAATATACATTTCAGGTGATGGGGCAAGATGGATAAAAGAAGGGCTACACTGGATAAAGGGACCACATTAATAAGCATAATAAAGAACATGTAATAGAGCTGTTAAACTTCATAATAGCAGAAACAGAATCAGAAAGTAAAAAAGAATCTGTTAAGGACTATTGACGCTATCATGATGATTTTAGTTTTTGACATTTATAATTTTATATGTTAACATAGAAAAGAAACTCCGAATCGTAATAGTAGTGGGGGACCCAACTTATTTGGGGTGAATCCAATTCTTTGGAGGGGCGACTTGGGAGCCCTAACCCGTCAGCTAACCCCATAGGAGAACACCAAGCGTATGACGATACTCATTTTTGAGTTGGTTTATGCGCTTTCTTTTATGCCCATTTTTAGTTGAACGGTTATTGGGGGCAATATTGAAAGCGTGTAAAGGTCATATGGTTAAATATTATGATGAGGAGGTAGTTGAAGTTGGATTTGCTTCTAAAGATCAGCATAGTATTAATAGTAGGTGCCATTGGAGGTAAGATAGCACGTTATTTTAAGTTACCTAATGTATCAGGATATCTAGTAGCCGGTTTACTCTTGGGCCCATCATTTACCAAATATGTAAGCCCAGCAGATATGGACAGCTTTTCTGTTATTAGTGAATTGGCTTTAGCAATTATAGCTTTTAGTATCGGAAGTGAGTTTATAATAAAGGATATGTTGAAGCTGGGTAAATCCATATTGATAATAACCCTGGCAGAGGTTATAGGTGCCATATTCCTTGTATTTAGCATAATGTATTTTGGATTTAACCAGCCCTTTGCTTTTAGTATAGTATTAGCATCCATGTCAGCTGCTACTGCACCGGCGGCAACCTTGTTAGTAATACAGCAGTATAAGGCCAAAGGACCCTTAACTAAGACCATACTACCTGTAGTTGCCTTAGACGATGTATTGGGAATCATGGCCTTTGGAATAGCCATATCCTTGGCTAGATTATCCCTTGGAAATCATGATTATTCCTTATTGGAGATGTTAAGGGGGCCGGTTGTAGAAATAGCTGGTTCAATCCTATTAGGTTTAGCTTTAGGAATCATCCTATCCTTTGTGGCCAAGAAATCCAGCAACCGGGATGAATTACAGGCCATGTCCTTGGCTTCTATAGGTATTGCCACTGGCCTGTCTAATGTCCTAGGATTCTCACCCTTACTAACTAATATTATGATGGGTACGGCTTTAGTTAACATGCTACAAAGATCTAAGAGGGTATTTGACTCAGTATCCGACTTTTCATCACCGGTTTATGTACTCTTCTTCACCCTAGCAGGTGCCAGCCTGGATTTAAGTATTTTAGCTCAGGTTGGGATAATGGGAGTGGCCTATATATTTGCTAGGGGCTTTGGTAAGGCAGCAGGAGCCTCCTTAGGAGCTAGGATAGTTAAGGCAGAGGAAACGGTAAGAAGATATCTAGGTTTAGCCTTACTTCCCCAGGGTGGAGTATCCATAGGGCTTATTGTCCTTGTTCGTCAACAACTACCAGAGTTTGCAGCTGCCATCAGTACCATCATCATGTTTAGCGTCTTGATTTATGAGGTCTCAGGACCTATCTTTGCTAAGATTGCCATAGAAAAGGCCGGAGAAATTGACGGAGCCTTAAGAAGAGATAGGAAAAAAGAAAAGCATGAGAAGAGAGAAATACAAATGGAAAGAAGGTGAAGGATATCCAGGTCCTATTTATAGTATTAAATGAGGTGGACTACCTAAACGATATTTTAGAAGGATTTGTTAATATTGGGGTAAGTGGGGCTACGGTTTTAGATAGCCAGGGAATGGCCAGCTTGATAGTTAGTAGCAGCAACCAAAATATTCCTATCTTCGGCTACCTAAAATCCATCTTAGACGACTCCCTTCCCTATAATAAGACCATCTTTACGGTTTTAGAAAATGATGAACTAGTTGAAAAGGCAGTGGCAGTAGTACAAGAGGTATTGGAGGATGTAGACAGTAACAATAAGGGATTTATGTTCACTATCCCCATAGGAAAAACTTACCCCATGAATTCAGAGGATTAAGTTACAGGCGAAAATCTTGGATTTTAAGGTTTCCTTTATTCTTTGTATAAAAATATGAATTTATATAAATATTTAAGGAGGAATGGTATTTGGAAAAGGAAAGGAAGCAAAATCAGTTCTTTACAAGAAAAGCACTTATCTATCTTATTATACCCCTTATAATAGAACAGTTTCTGGCAGTAGCTGTTGGTATGGCGGATACCATAATGGTTGCCAGCGTAGGGGAGAGCGCAGTTTCAGCCGTATCCCTAGTGGATTCAATTAATATCCTACTTATAAATGTATTCGGTGCTTTAGCAACTGGAGGAGCAGTAGTTGCAGGACAGTTTATAGGCAAGAACAAACATAAAAAAGCATCGGAGGCAGGAGAACAACTAATAATTTTCGTAACCCTCTTTTCTGTTATATTAATGTTCTTATTATACCTTGCTAGAAACTTCATCTTAAATGTAGTATTCGGATCCATAGAACCCATCGTAGAAGAATATGCTCACAGATATATGACCATCGTCTTTGCTAGTATCCCCTTTATAGCCTTGTACAACAGTGGAGCGGCCTTATTTAGAGCCATGGGTAATTCTAATATAACTATGAAAACATCCCTAATAATGAATACTATCAATGTGGTAGGCAACGCAACCCTTATCTACGGTTTTGGCATGGGGGTAGAAGGAGCTGCCATTCCTACACTAGTTTCAAGAATTGTGGCTGCAATTATTATAATCCTACTCCTCAGGGACCAGGAACTAATCATCCATATAGGCAGGCCCTTTAAATTTAAATTGAACTGGGATATGGTAAAGGATATCCTCTATGTAGGTATACCTAATGGTATAGAAAACAGCCTATTCCAGTTAGGAAAGATTATGCTACTAAGCGTAGTATCCACCTTTGGGACTTCAGCCATTACGGCTAACGCAGTTGCCAACAATATTACAGCCTTCCAGTTCCTACCAGGCGTTGCCATCGGTTTAGCTATGGTTACTGTTGTTAGCCAGTGTGCCGGGGCTGGAGATTATGAGCAGGCTAGGTTTTATACTAGGAAGCTTCTTAAATATTGCTACATCTCCATTATGGCTATAAATCTAGTCATTTTCCTAATCTTACCTATTGCCCTGAAGGCCTACAATCTTTCAGTTGAAACGGCTGAACTAGCAAGGAAGATCATAATATTCCATGGTATCAATGTTTGCATATCTTGGCCTCTAGGCTTTGCATTACCAAATACATTAAGGGCGGCAAAGGATGTAAAATATGCAATGATTGTAAGCATCAGCTCTATGTGGATTGTAAGAATAGGCTTAGGTATATTTTTCGCTAAATATCTAGCTTTTGGAGTCTTTGGAGTCTGGATAGGCATGATATGTGACTGGTATGTAAGAGCCCTCTTCTTCACAAGGAGATACAGGGGAGAGAAATGGGAATTGGTAAGGGTATAATTATAAATCATATATAGTATTAAAGGAAAAGGTCTAGGAGTAGCTCCTAGGCCCTTATTATTGTTTA
>JAAYLY010000250.1 GCA_012521625.1 Tissierellia bacterium
CTTCAGCTAGTAAGTCTTCAGCTAGTAAGCTGGATAATTATTCCTTTGGTAGGGAGATAAAATCGGAAATCATCAAGGTAGAAAACATAGACCTGCAGACGGGAGTGGCTGCCATTAAAGGGGAGATCTTTGAGCTGGAGACTAGGGAAATTAAGGGTAATAGGCTTTTAATAAGTTTCTATATCACTGATAAGACCGACTCCATCCTGGTGAAGACCTTCCTTTCTAAGGAGCAGGCGGATGAGTTCTTAGGAAATATAGGCGTAGGGGACCATGTAATCCTTGAAGGGGATGTGATCTATGACAACTTTTCCAGATGTATTGCCATCATGCTTAAATCCCTAGTTAAGATCCAAAAAATCGAGAGGATGGATAATGCCCAGGAGAAGAGGATTGAGTTCCACTTACATACTAAGATGAGTGCTATGGATGGGGTGGCGGATGTCAAGAAGGTAATCGAAAGGGCTCATAAGTGGGGCCATGAGGCCATAGCCATTACAGACCACGGCGTGGTACAGGCCTTCCCAGAGGCCATGGAGGTAGGGGAAAAGCTGGGTATTAAGGTAATCTACGGAGTGGAAGGCTACTTAGTCAACGACCAGAAACAGATTATCACCGACTATAATCCTGATAAGGAGTATGATGAGTTCGTCATCTTCGATATAGAGACTACGGGTCTATCGGCTATTAAGGACGCTATTACTGAAATCGGAGCCATAAAGGTAAAGAATGGCCAAGTAATAGATAGCTTCAGCCAACTGGTCAACCCTGAAAGGGAGATACCCGAATTTATAACTAAGCTGACGGGTATTACCAATGAGATGGTTAAGGACCAGCCTACCATTGATGAGGTTATCCTTAAGTTTAATGACTTTATCCAGGGTAGCGTCCTAGTGGCCCATAACGCCAGCTTCGACGTAGGCTTTATAAGGGAGAAGCTAAAGGCTGTAGGCAAGGGCCTATATAATCCTGTACTGGATACCCTAGAGCTGGTAAGGGCAGTCTTTCCTGATTTGAAAAATCATAAGTTGGACACCATAGCCAAGCAGCTGGATGTGAAGCTGGAAAACCACCATAGGGCTGTAGACGATGCAACGGCTACTAAGGATATCTTCCTTAAGATTATGGACATCTTAAAATCCAGGGGTGTAGAGAGCTTTGATGATATAAACAAGCTTAATGCTAACAAAAATACCTCCAAGGATAAGGTTTATCATATTGTCATCCTGGCTAAGAACCAGACTGGCTTAAAGAATCTCTATAAGCTAGTTTCCGAATCCCATATAAACCATTTCTACAGAAGGCCTAGGATACCTAAGTCCCTATTGGAAAGTTATAGGGAGGGTTTAATTATTGGTAGCGCCTGTGAAGCTGGTGAGCTATATAAGGCTATCCTAAATGGTAAGTCTATCACAGAAATCAGGAGTATAGTAAGGTTCTATGATTACTTGGAAATCCAGCCCATTGACAATAATATGCACCTTATTCGCAATGGGGTAGTAAAGGATAGGAAGCAGCTGGAGGATATTAATCGCCAGATTTACCTATTAGGCAAGAAATATAATAAGCCGGTAATAGCTACTGGAGACGTCCACTTCCTAGACCCGGAAGACGAGGTTTATCGTAGAATCCTAATGGCGGGTCAGGGTTTCCAGGATGCGGATAACCAGGCTCCACTCTACTTTAAGACTACGGAGGAAATGCTGGAAGAATTTAAATACTTAGGGGAAGATGGGGCCAGGGAAGTGGTCATAAATAATCCAAAACTTGTAAATAATATGATAGAACAGCTAAAGCCCATTCCCGACGGTACTTACCCTCCTGTAATAGAGGGGGCCGATGAGGAATTAAGGCAGATCTGTTATAGTAAGGCCTATGAGATTTACGGCAATCCCCTACCGGAAATAGTTGAAAAGCGGCTAGAAAGGGAGCTTACTTCCATTATCAGCAACGGCTATGCGGTTATGTATATAATAGCCCAAAAGTTGGTTTGGAAGTCCATAGAAGACGGCTATCTGGTAGGATCCAGGGGTTCTGTTGGTTCCTCCTTTGCAGCCACCATGGCGGGAATTACAGAGGTAAATCCTTTAAAACCCCACTATGTCTGTCCTAACTGTAAAAACAGCGAATTTTTCCTAGATGGTTCAGTCTCCTCAGGTTCCGACTTGCCCGATAAAGACTGTCCTAAGTGTAATACTAAGTATGTTAAGGATGGGCAGGATATACCCTTCGAGGTATTCCTAGGATTTGAAGGGGATAAGGAACCTGATATAGACTTAAATTTTGCTAGTGAGTATCAGTCAACTGCCCATAAGTATACGGAAGAGCTATTTGGAGAAGGCTATGTTTATAGGGCCGGTACCATAGGTACCATAGCTGAAAAGACGGCCTATGGCTTCGTCAAAAAATACTTTGAGAGCAAGGATAAGGATGTAAATCCTGCTGAGATCAATAGGCTGGTTAAGGGTTGTACCGGTGTTAAGAGGACATCGGGTCAGCATCCTGGGGGTGTAATGATAGTGCCTCACTATAAGGATATATATGATTTTACCCCCATACAGTACCCAGCTGATGATAAGGATTCCGGGGTTATTACAACCCACTTTGACTATAACGCAATTAGTGGTAAGATCTTAAAGCTGGATATACTGGGCCATGATGTTCCCACCATCATTAAGAACCTTGAAGATATTACAGGCATCGACCCTACTAAGATTCCTTTAGATGAAAAGAGGACTATGAAGTTATTCTCCAGTACGGAGCCTTTAGGGATCTCAGAGGAGGATATAGATTGTAAGGTGGGTACCCTAGGTATTCCGGAGTTTGGTACTAAGTTCGTAAGGCAGATGCTAGTTGAAACTCAACCTAAGACCTTCTCAGACTTGGTAAGGATAAGTGGTCTGTCCCACGGTACCGATGTTTGGATCAACAACGCCCAGGACCTAGTTAAGACAAAGCAGGCTACTATTTCTGAAGTTATAGCCACCAGGGAAGACATCATGTTATACTTGATCAATGCAGGCTTAGATAAGAAGAAGTCCTTCTTCATTATGGAGAAGGTAAGAAAGGGTAAGGGCTTAAGCGAAGAAGACGAAAGGGATATGAAGGCCTTAGACCTGCCCCCCTGGTATATTGAATCCTGTAATAAAATCAAGTACATGTTCCCTAAGGCCCACGCCGTAGCCTACGTAATGATGTCTTTTAGGATTGCCTATTTTAAGGTTTATCATCCAGAAGCCTTCTATGCCACCTATTTCTCTACCAAGGTAGCCGACTTCGATGCCCAACTAGTTTTACAGGGTAAGGAGGTAGTTAATGAAAAGATTAAGGAGTTAGAAGCCTTAGGCAATGATGCCACAGCCAAGGAAAAGAACCTACTAAGTGTGCTAGAGGTAGTTAGGGAGATGTATGCAAGAGGATTAAAATTCCAAAAGGTAGATCTATACAAATCCCACAGCCATAAATTCCTCGTCAATGAAGAAGGCATATTACCACCCTTAATGGGACTAGATGGGGTTGGAGAAAATGCTGCTAAAAAGATTGTAGAGGAAAGGGAAAAGTCTAAATTCGTTTCCATAGAGGATTTAATAGGCAGGACCAGGGTAACAAAGACGGTGGTAGAAGCCTTACAAAACCATGGTTGCCTTGAGGGCTTACCTGAAAGTAATCAACTAAGCCTTTTTAACATTTGATTTTCTTTCCAGCACGTGATATAATGATAATGACAATATTAAGGCTTGGAGCGAAGAGAGTGGGATTTCCCACTCTTGCTTTTTTATGACCACTAGGAAGGGACCTTAAGTTGGCAAAAGATAAGATTTAATTAACTTCCTATGAAGAAGTCTTGAGGAATGTGATGATTTTGGAGGTGTAGGATGAGTAACAAGAGAAAGAGCAATAGAAAAGAGCTACTGAAGATGGTGAGGGAGATGTCCCTACAAGTTGCTGAAGAATTAGGTTTTGAATTGGTAGATGTTGAATATGTTAAGGAATTTGGTAGCTACATTCTAAGGATATTTATAGATAAGGAAGGTGGAGTTAATACGGACGATTGTGAAAGGATGAGCGAAAAATTAAGCGCCCTTTTAGATGAAAAGGATCCTATTAAAAATCCGTATTTCTTAGAAGTATCATCTCCTGGTCTTGATAGGCCATTGAAAACCGACAGGGATTTGGAGAGAAACTTAGAAAAGGAAGTTGAAATAAAACTATATAAACCAATAGATAAAAAGAAAAACTACCAAGGATATCTAGTAGACTTTAATGAACAAGCAGTAATCATAGAAGATGAAGATGGTAATAAGATTGAATTACCAAGAGAATTAATCTCCATAATACGCTTAGCCATTAAATTTTAAAGAGGAGGATTTTGTATGAATGAAGAATTTATCCAAGCCCTTACTGAAATAGAAAAGGAAAAGGGTATTTCGAAGGATGTAATCTTCGATGCCTTAGAATCAGCCTTAATATCTAGCTACAAGAAGAATTTCGGTACTACACAAAATGTGGTAGTTGAAATAGATAGGGATACTGGGCAAACTAAGGTGTTTGCCCTTAAGGAAATCGTAGAAGAAGTGGAAAATGAAAACCTACAAATAGGGCTTGAGGAAGCTAAGGAAATTGATGATAAGTATACTTTAGGAGATACGGCCTTAATTGAGGTTACACCTAGGGATTTTGGTAGGATTGCTGCCCAAACTGCTAAACAGGTAGTTATTCAGAGGATAAAGGATGCAGAAAGGGAAGTAATCTACGATGAGTTTATCAATAGAGAAAATGAAATCATCACAGGAATGGTTCAAAGGATAACAAACAACACGGTCTTCATAGACCTGGGTAAGACTGAAGGGATCCTACCCCCTAGTGAGCAGATACCAGGAGAGGAGTATAGCCAGTCCGATAGGCTAAAATTATTGATAGTTGAGGTGAAAAAGACTACAAAGGGACCTCAGATTATACTATCTAGGTCTCATCCTGGACTGGTTAAACGCTTATTTGAATTGGAAGTTCCTGAAATAACTAGCGGGATTGTAGAGATTTATTCCATTGCCAGGGAAGCTGGCTCAAGAACTAAGATTGCCGTCTTTTCCAAAGACCCAAATGTGGATCCCCTAGGAGCCTGTGTAGGCTTTAAGGGTAGCAGGGTAAATGCAATAGTGGAAGAGTTAAACGGAGAAAAAATAGACATAGTGATCTATAGCAAGGATATTGGTGAATTTATAGCCAATAGCTTAAGTCCATCTAAGGTAGTTAAGGTTGAAATCAATGAGGAAGAAAAGTCAGCCTTAGTGGTGGTACCCGATTATCAACTTTCCCTAGCCATTGGTAAGGAAGGGCAGAATGCAAGGTTGGCTGCAAAGCTCACTAATTGGAAGATAGACATTAAGTCTGAATCTCAATATGAAGAAATTATAAATAGTCGAGGTGATTTAGATGGCGAAGAAGAGGAAGATTCCCATTAGAAAGTGCATCGGATGTGGTGAGGGTAAGCCTAAGAAGGAACTAATTAGGATAGTTAGGACCCCAGAGGGGGAAGTTAAGGCAGACCTAACTGGAAGGGCCAACGGCAGAGGGGCTTATATCTGCCCGGCTGTAGAATGCCTGAATAAGGCTATTAAAACTAAGAGTATTGCCAGAAGCCTAGAAACGGACATACCTGATGAAGTATATGAGGAGATAAGGGAGGTAATTGGGAATCTAGAAGAGGAAAACACCTTGAAATAATACTAGGAGGTGCATTATATGACAAAGATTAGAATTTATGAATTAGCAAAAGAATTGAATATGACTAGCAGGGAATTAATGGAAAGGATAGGGGAATTAGACTTTCAAGTATCCAGCCATATGAGTTCAATAGATAGGGAAGAAGCCATGTTGATTAAGGAACTTTTGGAAGATAATAAGGAAGTTGAAGAAATAGAGGATATAGAAGAAGAGGATTATAAGGCTAAAAAGAAGAATAAATCTTCAAAAAGGGCAAAAGATAAGGATAAGGAAGAGGAAGCTAAACTTAAGAACAATAAAAAGCCTAAGAAGAATAAGAAGGATAGAAGGAATAAAAAGGAAGAAAAGGCAAAGGAAGAGAAGGAATCAAAAGAGTCCGCTATTGAACTGACTGGCAATATTATAGTTAAGGATCTGGCTGAAAAACTTGGAGTAAATATTTCCCAAGTTATTACTAAATTAATCGGCTTAGGCGTTATGGCAAATCAAAATCAAGAGATAGATGCGGAAATAGCCCAATTAATAGCCGAAGAATTTGGCGTTAAAGTAGTAGTCAAATCACCTGATGAAGGGGATATAGTAGATGAATTCCAATTGGATTTTGAAGACGATCCAGAAGACCTACTACCAAGACCACCAGTAGTAACGGTTATGGGCCACGTAGACCATGGTAAGACTTCGTTACTAGATGCCATAAGGGAAGCTCGTGTTACCCAGGGTGAAGCTGGAGGAATTACACAGCACATTGGGGCCTATGAGGTTCAGGTTGGGGATAACAAAATTGTTTTCCTAGATACACCAGGTCACGAAGCCTTCACATCCATGAGGGCAAGGGGAGCCAGTGTAACAGATATAGCTGTACTGGTAGTAGCTGCTGACGACGGTGTTATGCCTCAGACAGTAGAGGCTATTAGCCACGCTAAGGCTGCCAATGTACCTATTATAGTTGCTATTAACAAGATCGATAAACCTACGGCCAATGTGGAAAGGATTAAGCAGGAACTTGTAGAACATGAACTCCTGCCAGAGGATTGGGGCGGAGATACTATTACTGTTCCAGTATCTGCTAAACAAAAGACTAATATTGACGAACTACTGGAAATGATCCTATTAGTGGCTGAAATGCAGGAATTAAAGGCCAATCCAAATAGAAATGCTGTAGGTACCATCATAGAGGCTCAGCTGGATAAGGGTAAGGGCCCTGTGGCTACTGTTTTAATTCAAAAAGGTACCCTATCTATTGGTGATATGGTAGTTTGTGGAACTGCCTACGGTAGGGTAAGGGCAATGTTCGATGATGGAGGTAAGAGGATTAAGAAGGCTGGTCCATCTACACCAGTTCAGATCCTAGGTCTTTCTGAAGTACCTGATGCAGGAGAAATCCTATATGCAGTGGAAGATGAGAAGACTGCCAGGGAATTTGCAGAAAGAAGGAAGGAAATATTAAGGGAAGAGCAGCTTAAGTCTACTTCTAAGGTTTCCTTAGATGACCTATTTGAAAGGATCAAGGAAGGGGAAATTAAAGACCTTAATATAATCATAAAGGCTGACGTTAGGGGAAGTATTGAGGCCTTAGCCCAGTCTATAGAAAAGCTAGAAACGGATGAGGTTAAGATAAATATCATCCACGGTGGTGTGGGTGGAATTTCAGAAAGCGACATCATGTTAGCTTCAGCTTCCAATGCCATAGTTATAGGCTTTAACGTTAGACCAAACCTACCAGCCATAGAAGCAGCTAAGAGGGAGCAGGTAGACGTAAGAACCTATAGGGTAATTTACGAGGCTATAGAGGATATTCAAGCGGCTGTTAAGGGTATGTTAGAACCAACCCTAGTTGAAGAAGTATTAGGTAGGGTTGAGGTAAGGGATACCTTTAAGTTGCCAAACAATATGGTGGTGGCAGGTATCTATGTCCTTAATGGTAAGATTACAAGGAATGCTAAGGTAAGGCTGTTAAGAAACGACGTAGTAGTTTATGAGGGTAATGTGGCTTCCCTGAAGAGGTTTAAGGATGACGTTAGGGAAGTTGCAGCTGGTTATGAAGCCGGTCTTGGCTTGGAAAATTTCAACGATGTTAAAGTTGGAGATATGATTGAGGCTTATATTATAAAAGAGATAGAAAGATAGAGGTAATCTATATGGATAGCAAGAGAATTAATAGGATTTCAGAGGAAATTAGAAAGGTTATTTCAGATCTATTAATAAAGGGTCTAAAGGATCCTAGGATAAGTCCCATGACTACTATAACTAGCGTTGAGGTAACTAGGGACCTATCCTATGCTAATATCTATATTTCCGTATTAGGAGATGAGTTTGAAAAGGATGACACCCTCCAAGGCCTTGAAAGTGCCAAGGGATTCATCAGGAAGGAAATTGGTAGAAGGGTTGACTTAAGACATGTACCTGAACCAAAATTTTACCTAGATGAATCTATAGAAAGGGCCATCTATATGACTGAATTGATTAATAAAGTAACTAAGGAAGATCAGGAACGCAGGGGTAATGAGGATGAATAATCTAACTTATAAAGACTTAGATGAGGCTATAGATCTTATTAGAAGGAGTAATAGGATATATATAGCATCCCATATCAATCCAGATGGGGACAATCTAGGTTCAAGTCTGGCACTGGCCTTGGCTTTAAGGAAGCTGGGTAAGGAGGTCCTAGTATTAAATCCAGGAAGCATTCCTTCCGACTTTGTATTTTTGCCAGGCATAGATCTTATTAAGGACTTTGAAGATGATGTGGATGAGTTAGACTTATTTATAGTTGTTGATTCCGGTGATATAGATAGATTAGGCCCTAATAAGGATCTTTTGGATAGGTCCAAGGCCATAATCAACATAGACCATCATATAACCAACACCCAATTTGGTAATATAAATCTGGTGGATTCAAAGGCTGCAGCTACTGGCGAATTGATATACCAGCTTTTAAAGAGAATGGACGTTAAGCTGGATAAGGATATAGCCACCAATATCTATACGGCCATATCCACCGATACAGGTAAGTTCAGCTATGAGAGTGTAACTAGCCGTACCCATAGAATAGCTGCTGAATTACTAGATGTGGGTATAGATCTTAAGGATATTAACATAAAGATATATGAAAGTTACAGCCTTGAAAGTACTAAGCTCTTTATTAAGGCTTTAAACACCCTTAAGCTATATTCAGACAATAGGGTAGCCTTGGTTAAGGTTAGCCAAAGGATGCTTAAGGAGACTAATGCTAGTCTAGATGACACCGATGGTATCTCTTCCTTTATCAGGGGGATAGGGCCTGTTGAGGTATCCTGCCTCCTAAAGGAAGTGGAGGAAGGGGAGATTAAGGTTAGCTTAAGGAGTAAAAATTATGTAGATGTATCTAAGGTCTGCGCCAAGTTCAATGGCGGTGGTCACGTAAGGGCTGCAGGCTGTACTATCTTTGAGGACTTAGATACAGCTGAGGCTATGATAATAGAGGAAATCAATAGACATTTAAGGTGAATCATTAATATGGATGGAATAATAAATTTTAATAAACCAGAGGGAATGACTTCCCATGATGCTGTAAATTATTTTAGAAGGCTTTTAAATATAAAGCGAATAGGCCATACTGGAACCTTGGACCCAGATGCTACAGGAGTCTTGCCTATTTGTATAGGTAAGGCAACAAGGGTTTCAGAGTACTTATTAAATGCTGATAAGGAATATATAGCCCGCCTTAAATTAGGCAGTGAAACTGATACCCAGGATAGCAGCGGGAGTATTATCCATACTTCAGATTTAGAGGTCAGTGAAGAAGACATTATCAAGTCCTTTAATAAATTTATAGGAAAGATCAAGCAGGTCCCTCCCATGTATTCAGCCCTTAAATATAAGGGTAAGAAGCTTTACGAACTGGCCAGGGAGGGGATGGTGGTAGAGAGAAAGCCTAGGGAGGTTTTCATCTATCAGCTTAAGATCTTGGAGATTATAGGAAATAGGGAAGTAGTATTTTATACTAAGTGCTCCAGGGGCACATATATTAGGACCCTGTGTAACGATATAGGTAGGGATTTGGGCACTTACGGCCATATGACTGAGCTTCAAAGGGTGGGAGTTGGTCAGTTTAAACTAGAAGACTCCTATAGTATGGAATACCTTAATAGGCTTAGTAAGGATGAGATTAAAAAGATTCTCCTGCCTATAGATATGGCTCTAAAGGATTTAGATGAAATTATCCTGGAGGATAAAGATTATAAGAGGGTTGCAAATGGTGCCCTAGTGGCCTTAGTGGCTGACCTAAGTATGGATAAGAACTATAGGGTTTACTGCGGAGATGAATTTATCGGAGTAGGCAAGCTTATAGTCAAGAATAATAGGAAATACTTAAAGATGGACAAAGTATTTATTTAGGGTGAAAAGATGGAAAAAATATGGATAGAGAACTATAATGAGGACAGATTTGAAACAGCAGTTGCTCTAGGAAATTTCGACGGGGTCCATATTGGACACAAGAAGCTCATAGGAAAGATGGTAGAGTCAGCTAAGGAATTAAACCTTAGGCCCTCGATTCTTTTATTTACTAACCACACTAAAAGAACTATTATAGGAGACGCCCCTTCCCTATTAACCTCTAATAGTCAGAAGGAAGACTTAATTGGCAGTATAGGCGTTGAAACCGTCTATAAGATTAAATTTGATGAGAAGCTGATGAAATTAAAAGCTGAAGACTTTGTTAAAGACATCCTAATAGACAGGCTAAGGGCTAAGGTGGTAGTAGTAGGCTTCGATTATAGGTTTGGCCACAAGGCTATGGGGGATTCTGATCTACTAAAAAGCCTAGGAGATAAGTATGGCTTTAAGGTCATAGTCATGGAGCCGGTTTATTTAGGAGATATCTTAGTCAGTAGCACTAAGATTAGAGACCTAATTAAGGAAGGGAATTTAAAACTAGCTAACTCCATGCTGGGTAGGAATTATCAAGTTATAGGTAGGGTTATTTCCGGCAACAAGATTGGTAGGAAGCTTGGCTATCCAACGGCTAATTTGGAACTTATAGAGGACTTTACCATCCCTAAGCTGGGAGTCTATAGGACTAAGACCACCCTCCATGGCAAAACCTACTTAAGCGCAACTAGCGTAGGCCATAATCCCACCTTCCACAACAGGGACATAAGGATAGAATGCCATATAATTGACTTTGATGAAAAAATATATGACCAATATTTAAGCCTTGACTTTATAGAATACTTAAGGGAAGAGATTAAGTTTGAAAGGGTAGAAGACCTAAAGGCTCAAATAGAAGAGGATATTAAAAGTATAATCTCTAGACATTGATGTTTACAATTAACGAAAAATATGGTAATATTATATAGATAAATTACCTATAGCTTAGTTTTACGTTGCCTCGGCGTTTTACTATGCTTTAGGTGTATTAAAAATTTGGAGGTGTAGAAATGTTAACTAAGGAAATTAAAGATCAAATCATCAACGAGTACAAGCTACATGAAGGTGACACTGGTTCACCAGAAGTACAAATTGCACTATTAACTTACAGAATTAATGCCCTAAATGAACATCTTAAGGTTCACAAGAAAGACCACCACTCCAGAAGAGGACTGTTAAAGATGGTAGGTCAAAGAAGGGGTCTTCTAAGATATCTTCAAGAAAAAGACATTGAAAGATATCGTGCTCTAATAACAAAATTAAACATTAGAGGTTAATATGGAGCGGGGAAGCCCGCTCTATTAGTTTTTGAATTTGTAAATTTTTTTATGTAAATTTTGGGAAATGAAAAATATATAGTATTATATATATAAATGAACAAAATATTAAATAGAATGAAAGAAAAAAGGAGGTATTGTATGGAGAAGATTTTTAAATACCGCTTAGCTGGTAGGGACCTTACAGTAACCATTGGTAAGGTAGCTGAACAGGCTAACGGTGCTTGTCTTATACAATATGGTGACACTGTTACCCTGGTAACAGCTACTGCTTCAAAGGAACCTAGGGAAGGCATAGACTTTTTTCCATTAAGTGTTGAATATGAAGAAAAATTATATGCAGTAGGTAAAATCCCAGGTGGATTTATTAAGAGGGAGGGTAAGGCCAGTGATGAGGCTATCTTAACTGCTAGGTTAATCGACAGGCCCATTAGACCCCTATTCCCTGAAGGCTACAGAAATGATGTACAAGTAATAGCAACTGTATTATCTGTAGACCAAGACTGTTCACCTGAGATTGCTTCCATGATAGGGTCATCCATAGCCTTATCCATATCTGACATACCCTTTGATGGACCAACGGGAGCAGTACATGTGGGACTAGTTGATGGTGAGTTTATAATCAACCCTAGCAGTGAAGAGAGGGAGGCATCCCTATTAGATTTGACAGTGGCAGGTACTAAAGATGCCATTATGATGGTTGAGGCTGGTGCTAAGGAAGTGCCAGAAAAGACCATGTTAGATGCCATATTATTTGCCCATGAAGAGATAAAAAAGATATGCCAATTTATAGAGGAAATAGTAGAGGAAGTAGGACAGGAAAAACAAGAATTTGAGCTATTTAAGCCTGATGAAGAGTTAGAAGAAAAGATTAAGGAATATGCTACTGACAAGTTAATCCAAGCCATCAATACGGTAGAAAAACAGGAAAGGGAAGAAAAGATCGACCAGGTAAGTGAGGAGATCTTAGAAGTATTCCTAGAAGAATATCCTGAAAATGAAAGGGATATTAAGGCTGTAATTGAAAATATAGTTAGGACTGAAGTAAGAAGGATAATATTAGAAGAAGGTATTAGGCCAGATAATAGGAAGTTGGATGAGATAAGACCTATTTCTTGTGAAGTTGGCTTACTACCAAGAACCCATGGTTCAGGCTTATTCACTAGGGGTCAAACTCAAGTATTAACTGTTGCAACCCTAGGAGCATCTTCCGACGTTCAAATTATAGATGGACTAGGGGATGAAGAGTCCAAGAGGTATATGCACCACTATAATTTCCCACCCTTCTGCGTTGGAGATACAAGACCTTTAAGGGGACCTAGTAGAAGGGAAATCGGTCACGGGGCTTTAGCAGAAAGGGCTCTAGAACCTGTTATCCCACCAGTAGAAGAGTTTCCTTATACTATTCGTTTAGTTTCAGAAGTATTAAGTTCCAACGGTTCATCATCCCAAGCCAGCGTTTGTGGAAGTACCCTAGCCCTAATGGATGCTGGAGTACCAATAAAGGCACCTGTAGCTGGTATAGCCATGGGCTTGATCAAGGAAGGAGATAGGGTAGCCATCCTATCAGACATCATCGGCATGGAAGACCATCTTGGGGATATGGACTTTAAGGTAGCCGGTACTAAAGAGGGTATAACGGCCATCCAAATGGATATTAAGATCGATGGTATCGATAGGCAGATTCTAGAAGAAGCCTTAGAAAGGGCCAGGATAGGAAGATTATTTATCCTATCTAAGATGTTAGAAGTTATCGATAAACCAAGGGAAGAAATATCACCTTATGCACCTAAGATCTTTACAATGAAAATCGATCCTGAAAAGATTAGGGAAGTTATTGGACCTGGTGGTAAGGTAATCAACAAAATCATCGATGAAACAGGTGTTAAGATAGATATAGAAGACGATGGTATGATATCTATTGCTGCCGATAGTACTGAAAATGGTAAGAAGGCTATTAAGTTGATTGAAGATATAGTAAAGGAAATCGAAGTGGGAGAAGTCTATTTAGGTAAGGTTACTAAGATTACAAGCTTCGGTGCTTTCTTAGAAATTCAAAATGGCAAGGAAGGACTACTGCACATCTCCAATATAGCTAAGGAAAGAATCAACAGGGTAGAAGATGTCCTTAAGGTGGGAGATGAAGTTCTAGTTAAGGTAACCAGCATAGATAATCAAGGAAGGATCACCCTTAACAGAAAGGTATTATTAAAGGATGAATCCACTAAAAGCGAATAGTAAAAAGCAATGCATGAACCCGAAAAGGTTCATGTTTAGT
This sequence comes from Tissierellia bacterium, assembly GCA_012521625.1. Lineage (GTDB taxonomy): Bacteria > Bacillota > Clostridia > Tissierellales > Tissierellaceae > JAAYTL01. The sequence goes on from JAAYLY010000250.1 coordinate 13,690, forward strand.
TTTTTGTATAATTTTTTTCCTCCTGAATATATATTTATTGTATGATGAAGGAGGGAAGGAATATGAAAATTTTTATCATCAAAAAAAGGAACTTATTTTTAGTAGCAGTGATCTTACTCATCTGCCTAATTACCCTATTTGTTATGAAAAATTTGAGCCCTACTAAGGAAGTCTTTAAGGACCTCTACTATCAGGGAACTAAGGAGGAAAAGATAGTAGCCTTTGCCTGTAACATAGATTGGGGCAATGAATACATACCTGATATGTTAAAGATCTTTAAAGAAAGGGATATTAAGATTACTTTTTTCCCCACAGGCAGGTGGGCTGAGAATAATGA
>JAAYLY010000251.1 GCA_012521625.1 Tissierellia bacterium
GCACAGGCTCTAGCTGAATTAATTAGGGGTCACCGAGTCTAGCTTTATTAGTTGTTGTGATTATTATTCAAAAAAATCAAAATAAGAATTTGGCCACTAGTAAATAGCTAGGAATTAAGAGTCAAAAACTATAAATAGGAGTCAAAAACCAAGGCTTTAAAAATTGGTTAAGAGCCTTGGTTATTTTTTATCTTGATTTTCACCTATTTTTATGTATTTTTACATTTGTAAATTTGTATATTAGGTAAAATTTACTTGCGGAATTATTCTAGTTGTTTTTTATCCATTTTTGTTAAATAATCCCTAAATTTTCAATATTAAGTGATATAATATAGGATACTAGACATTTAGGGAGGTGCTCTTATGAAGTCTCTAATTATCTATCATTCTACATATAAGAAGAATACGGAAAGAATTGCAAAAATATTTGCTAAAAGGCTGGATTGTGATCTAGTAGATATTAGTAAAGTTAGTAATATAGATATAGACCATTATGACCTTATAGGCTTTGGATCTGGAGTATATAAGGAGAGTATGTCTAAAAGCCTATATAGGTTAGTGGAAGTCTTAGATTTAAAGGATAAAAACGTATTTGTATTTTCCACCAGCGGAGTTGGTATGAAGTTTTATAATAAACCCTTAATAAGGCTATTAAAATCTAAGGGTGCAAGGGTAAGAGGCAGCTTTGCCTGTAAGGGATATTTTAAGGCCAGTGAATTTACAAATATAAAGATATTCTATATCTTAGGTAGATTTTCCCAAGGCCATCCTAACCAGAAGGACTTTCAGGAGGCTGAAAAATTTATTCAGGCTGTAATAAACTCTATCTAAAATCCTACTTGCTAAGTAAAAATAAAGGGGGAAAGATAATGAGAAGGTACTTAAGCTTATTCTTAGCACTCTTAATACTTATAAATCCTGTTATAACTTTTGCCAGTCCTTCTTCCTGGGCTGCTGAGGAGATTAATAGGGCTAAGGAATTAAATTTAGTTACAAATAGGCTATTAGGTGATTTTCAGCGGGATATTACTCGGGAAGAATTCTGTGAGATGATAATAAAGCTTTATGAATCCTTATCGGGTAAGAGGGCAGAAGCCTTGTCTAGGAGTCCCTTTATCGACACCAACAATAGTGAGGTCCTAAAGGCATATAATTTAGGGATTGTAGATGGGGTAGGTGGAGGCCGTTTTGCACCCCAGGATACAATAACCCGTGAGCAGATAGCTGTTATGTACTATAGGACCATCAGTGCCATAGATTCTAAACTTGTAAACTCCAATAAAAAACTGAACTTTGCCGATGGAGATCAAATTAGTGGGTGGGCTAGGGAAGCTGTAGCATATATGAGCAATATGGGGATTATAAATGGGATTGGCCAAAACCGCTTTGGCCCTAAGGGTACTGCCACTAGGGAGCAGGCCATAGCCTTAACTGTCAGGACTTATGATGTATTTAGTGATAGGGTAAAAGCTAACCTCCCTGCTAAGGAGCCTGATGCTAGGAGGAAGTTAGATGCAGTAGAGATAGGGAAATTAGCTGATAGTGTTGTACTAATTTATGCGGAGACTATAAATGGTAGCTCCAACATAGGCAGTGGTTTCTTTTACGATAGGGGTAAGATAGTTACTAACTATCATGTAATAGAAGGGGCCAAGAATATAGTCATAGAATATGATGATGGGTCCTTCTATAAAGGTGGAATTACCATTACAGGATATTCTAAGGAAGATGATCTAGCTACTTTAGCAATAGACGATAAGAATACTAAAGCCCTAACCCTAGGGGATTCAGACAATATTAAAAAGGGAGAAAAAATCTATGCAATAGGAAGCCCCATGGGTTTAAAAAATACCCTAACTGATGGTATAGTCAGTGCAATTCGAGATGGGGTTATACAGATAAATGCGGCAGTAAATCCTGGTAATAGTGGTGGAGCCCTTTTTAATGAATATGGGGAAGTTATTGGTATAATCTATGCTAAATACAAGGATTCAGAAAATATCAACTTTGCCATTCCCATCAATAGTTTTAAGAAATTAAATAAAAATCGAAACCTTAGTCTTGAGGAATTTATAGCTGAAACTATTAGACCTTCCAAGCCTACTAAATTTACCGCAAAAGAATTACAAGCCTATATTGAGGCTTATGAATCAAGTTTATATGTAAATGGCATAAATATAAATTTTAA
>JAAYLY010000036.1 GCA_012521625.1 Tissierellia bacterium
ATAGCCAAGACCTATGAAAATAGGGAGAAGATACATTTTTCTAATATAATAGGCAATAGTAAGGCCATTTTGGAGGCTATAAATAAGTCCAAGATAGCTGCTGCTACCGATTCTACTATCTTAATCCAAGGCTCCTCTGGAACGGGTAAGGAGTTATTTGCCAGGTCCATTCATAATGAGGGGCTTAGGAAGGATGGTCCCTTTGTGGCCATAAATTGTGCTAGCATTCCTGAGACCCTAATAGAATCGGAGCTATTTGGCTATGAAAAAGGGGCCTTTACCGGTGCCAATACTACAGGTAAGAAGGGGAAGATAGAACTAGCCCATAATGGTACCCTCTTTTTAGATGAGGTTGGGGACCTGCCCCTATATACCCAGACTAAGCTTTTAAGGGTCTTACAGGAAAGGGTTATAGATCGGATTGGTGGAACTAAACCCATCTATGTGAATATTAGGATAATAGCTGCTACCAACAAGGACTTAAGGAAGTTGGTAGAAGAGGGTAAGTTTAGGCTGGATCTCTTCTATAGGTTAAACGTAATCCCCATTAAGCTGCCTGATCTGAAGGATAGGGAAGATGATGTATTCTTATGTGCTGAATATATACTAGATAAGCTATGTTTTAGTATGAATGTGGAGCCTAAGAAACTATCTCAAGAGGTTAAAAAGGCCTTTATGAAATACCACTGGCCTGGCAATATAAGGGAGCTGGAAAACATATTGGAACACGGAGTCTGCTTTTCCAGAGGCAAATATATAGAGATGGATGATTTACCGGAATACTTCTTAGAGGAGTATAGGAATCTTAAGCTAAATACTAAAATAAATTCCATGGCAACTAATATGGAAGGAAGCCTGGAGGATTTAAAGCAGGAGTTTGAAAGGGCTGTAATAGAGGAAATGTTAAAGAGGTATGGAAACAGCCTAGAGGGCAAGAAGAAGGTGGCTGAAAAATTAAATATAGGTTTAACTACCCTCTATAGGAAGTTAAATGATTATCATAATTAATTTTCACATTTGAAAAATTCCTTTTCAGATGTGAAAATTTTTTTATTGTTAATTTAATTATCTTCCAACTATTGCTCCAAGTCTAAGAGATAGGGATGGAAAAGCTTGATAATTTAGGGCCTTTTAGAAGATTGGGAAAATTCTAAACCAACCTATACTAGATAAAAAAGTTGGCACAAATTTTGCATCCCTATATAGGTGAAAGTGGGGGATGAATATGAATAGTGCCAAGCTTATATCTAGTGACTTATATGAATTATTGTTAAAGAGTTTAAAGAATGGAGTAAAGCCAGCCTTAGGCTGTACGGAGCCAGTGGCTGTAGGCCTAGCTGTGGCGAAGGCCTATGAAGTCCTAGAGGGTGAAGTTAAAAGAGTTGAGGTAAGGGTAAGTCCTAACATCTACAAAAATGGAATGGGGGTTGGTATACCTGGTACTAAGGAAATTGGCTTAATCTTCGCTGCTGCCCTAGGAATAACCTGCGGGGATCCGGACTTAGGCTTAGAGGTATTTAAGTATGTAAATGATAGGGCTATAGCTAAGGCAAAGGACTTGGTAGATGCTGACCTGATTCAGGTGGGGCTGGAGGATGGGGAAGGAAACTTCTTCATCCAAGCTAGGGTTATTACAGATAAGGGGGAAGGTATCTGCAAGATAAGGGATAGCCATACCAACATAGTCTACTTAGAAGTAGATGGGGAGGTTGTCCTAGACAAGGAGCTTAAAGAGGATAAGGAAGACTTCAGCAATGACTATATGAAGGATTTAAGTCTAACTGACTTAAGGGAATTTATTGAAGCAGTAGATTATGAAGATATTGAGTTTTTACTTGATGGGGTAAGGATGAATATGGATATGGCAAGGGCAGGACTTGTGGAAAAAGCAGGAGCTGGCCTGGGAGCAGCCTTAGATAGCTTAGTTGAGAAAAAGCTCTTAGGAGAGGATTTGGTCAATAGGGCTAGGGTGATGACGGCAGCAGCCTGTGATGCCAGGATGGCAGGCTTGAACCTACCAGTTATGAGCAGTGCTGGTAGCGGAAATCATGGAATTACGGCCATAGTGCCGGCTGCAGTAGTTTGTCAGTCTATGGGATGTGACGATGAAAAGCTAGCTAGGGCCTTGACCTTAAGCCATTTAGTTACCGCCTATATAAAGGTATATATTGGTGGTTTATCACCAGTATGTGGATGTGCTGTGGCTGCTGGCATAGGAGCATCAGCATCCATAACCTGGGCCCTAGGAGGTGGGGATGAGCAAATTCAAATGGCCATTAAAAATATGATTGCTAATTTAACGGGCATGATCTGCGACGGTGCCAAGGGAGGTTGTGCCTTTAAGTTATCAACAGCTGCAGCTGAAGCTGTACTCCAGGCCCAACTGGCCTTAGCTAATGTCCAAGTAAATGATTTGGATGGTATCCTAAGTCCTACTGCAGAAGAGGCCATAAGAAATCTAGGTAAGGTATGTACAGAGGGGATGGAAAAAATGGATAATACCATACTGGAAGTTATGGTAAATAGATAAAGAAGGGATTGGGTAATAGTTTTATATAGATTCATAGATAGAATAGAGAATAAAGAATATAGAATTGAATAGAGAATAGTAATATGGAATAGAGCATAGAGTATTGAGATATTAATAGGTAATAGAGAATAGAGTATAGGAATAGAATTTTAAAATTCATAGTAATTGGCCCTTTCAAAAGCTAAATGCTTATGGAAGGGCCAATTTATTTTTATGGAATTTTAATGAAGGCTACATATAAAAATCTATATAAGCATAAGCTTTAGAAAAGAAAGCTATAAAAACCATAACGAAATAATAAAAACTATAACGAAATACTAGAAAGAATTACTAAAAAGAATCTAGAAATAATTGCTTTAAGAATTGTTTTGAGAATTGCTATAAATAAGTTAAAACCATAAAGCTAATCATTTGGAATGTTAATTAAATAACTATAATTAGCCATTTACTTTAGCTTGATATCGTGGTAAAATCCTATTTATAAAGGAGGGAATATTATGAATAATCTATTAGCTTTCTTAATTATTGCAGTACTCTACTTCATAGGGGAAGCTATAAGTACTAAGGCCAAGGCCTGGATACCGTCGGTATTCATCATAGCTTGTTTCTTCCTAGTAGGCTATTGGACCTTCTTCCCAGAGGACATAGTTCAATTGGCAGGTTTAGGGCCTCCATTAGGGGGAGCTGTAGCTGTTATGTTGTGTATAACCCACATGGGTACCATTATCAGCATAAAACAGCTACTACAGCAATGGAAGGTTATAGTCATCACCTTGTCAGGTCTAGCTGGTATGATGATTTTTTGCTGGTTCATCTGTAGGCCTATAGTTGGTAGGGAATTTGTGGTGGCAGGACTACCACCCCTTACAGGTGGAATTGTAGCCGCAACTATTATGAGTGAGGCGGCCCTAGAGAAGGGACTTATAACAGCATCAATCTTAGCTATTGCCATGTACTGTATGCAGGGCTTTGCAGGCTACCCACTAACTACTATCATGTTGAAGATAGAGGGTAAGAGATTGCTGCAAGAGTATCGGGTTTCCGGTAAGAAGTTGGCTACAACTGCTGGCGACATCGATGAAGATGCTGGAAACTTAGAGCAGGAGGAAGAGGAAAGAAGGAAGCTGATACCTAAACTACCAGAAAAATATTATACCACTTCTTTTATACTGGCAAAACTTGCAATCGTAGCCTATATTTCTCATTTACTTGGCAGATTCTCTGGATTAAATCAGGCAGTTTGGGCATTGATAATGGGTATTATTTTCACTGAAATTGGCTTCCTTGATAAGGATTCACTAAATAAAGCCAAATCCTATGGATTTATAATGTATGTACTTATGGTTTATATCTTCTCTGGCCTGAAGGATGCAACGCCAGAGCTCATATTGGAAGTCCTTGGACCTATGGTTTTCATCATAGTAGTTGGGGTAGCAGGTCTAGGCCTATTCTCCATCATAGCTGGAAGGATTCTTAAGATCAGCTGGAATATGGCCTTTGCAGTTTCCCTAACAGCCCTATACGGTTTCCCACCAAACTATATAATCACAGATGAATGCTCCAAGTCCTTGGCTGCCAATAAGGAAGAATATGATTACTTAATGGGTAAGATGCTTCCTATGATGATCGTAGGCGGATTTACTACTGTAACCATCACGTCTGTAATCATAGCTGGTATCTTTGCCAATATGTTTTAATCTAAGCCCAGGCAAGCTATTGTCTGGGCCCTTTGCTCATTAGCATAAAATAGGGGGGATGGAATTGAAAATCAGGGAATTAGCAGAGAAGTATAATGATTATATAATCGAAAGAAGGAGGTACTACCACTCCATACCAGAGCTGAGCTTTGAGGAGAAATTGACAACGGAATCTATAGTAAAGGATTTGGAGGAGATGGGCATTGAGGTAACTACCTTCCCAGATTACTATGGCTGTGTTGGCCTGATTAAGGGTGGCAAGGTTGGTAAAACCGTCATGCTTCGTGCCGATATAGATGCTTTACCAGTGGAAGAGAAGACTGGTCTACCCTTTGCTGCCACCAATGGTTGTATGCATGCCTGCGGCCATGATGCCCATATAGCTATGCAGCTAGGGGCAGCCCGGATCTTGGTGGATCTTAAGGATGAGTTGGAGGGGGATGTAAAGCTTTTATTCCAGTCGGCAGAGGAATCCTGCTATGGGGCCAAGTATTATGCAGAAAGAGGGGTTCTAGATGGGGTAGATGCCATCTTCGGCATGCATATATGGGGGACTTTGGAAGCCCCATACTTCAACTTAGAAGCTGGGGGTAGAATGGCCTCGGTAGATAATTTTAAGATAACAGTTGAAGGGGTTTCAGCCCATGGTTCAGCTCCCCATTTGGGTAAGGATGCCATAGTGGCAGCAGCCTCTATAGTTATGAACGTACAGACCTTTGCTAGTAGGATTAATAATCCACTAAATCCCCTGGTAATCTCCATAGGCACCATAAAGGGAGGCCAAAGGTTTAATATTGTTGCTAATAGGGTGGAGATGGAGGGTACCATCAGGACCTATTCCAGGGAGCTGAGGGCTCAGATAGAGGATAAATTAAGGGAGATAGTAGAAAGTACTGCCCAAGCCCTAGGCTGTAGTGCTAAGCTGGAATATGAATACTTTGCAGGCCCTGTAATAAACGAACATGAGGACTTAAATGAAATAGCCAGGAATGCTGCCATTAAACTCTATGGTGAGGAGAGTTTGGTGAAAATGGATAGGTTGATGGGTTCTGAAGATTTCCCCTTCTTGACGGAAAAGGTACCTGGCTTCTATGGCTTTATAGGCACCTATAATAAGGAGAAGGGCATCATTTATTCCAACCACAACGACAAATTTACCGTAGATGAAGATGTACTACAGCGGGGAGCAGCCCTATATGCCCAGTTTGCCTATGACTTTTTAAATAGATAAATTATGATGGTCTATTCTCATAATCTTGTCTCCCTCGGCATAAAATCTAATAGGTATAGTTTAAGGAGGCGAGTTTATGTTTGATGATTTCATGACCATGGAACTCTTGACCACCTTTGTAGGGCTTACTACGGCAGTTATGCTTATCGTCCAGTTTACCAAAACCATCGTTAAGAAACGCTTTGGCGACGGCTTCGTTAGATTATATGCCTTTATCGTAGCCTTGATACTGACCTTTATCTTTGCCTATGAAGGAGGACAGGGTTTAAGGGGTATAATCCTTACGGTAATCAATGCCATGTTAATAGCTATTGCCAGCATGGGAGGATATGAGATCATATCGGATCCATTAGCTAAAAAAAGTTAAAGGGAGCACTGCTCCTTTTTTCTTTTTTTCTGCCATGTGTTATAATTTACTTAGTTTAGTTTTATAAATTGAAGGAGTTAAATTTTAATAGCTTTTATAGTATTAGTACAGGCTATTAGGCACAATCTATTAGGAGAACAGAATACTTAGTGATTTATAGCTAATTCATTGAAAAATGATTATAGAAGTAAACTGCTTCAGAAAAAAATTATAAAAGTAAATGCTTTAGAAAATTACTTCTATAGAGAATTACTTATTCAATCATACTTACTTTTAATCTTTTTTAGGAGGAATACTATGGATAAGATAATAGGTTTTATAGGCTGCGGCAATATGGCTCAGGCTATGATAAATGGAATACTTAAGGCTCAATTGGTACCAGCTGAAAATATCCTGGCTTCACCCTTGAAAAAAGAGGTGGAGGAGAGATTCGGGATTAGGACTACAGCCTCTAATATAGAGGTGGCTAGCGAAGCTGATTATCTGATCTTGGCGGTAAAGCCCCATATCTATAAGCTGGTAATAGAGGAGGTTAGGGATTATATAAAGAAGGATGCTATAGTCATCAGCATCGGGGCCGGTATCAGTAGTAGGTTTTTAGAGGAAAATCTAAATGAGGGTACCAAGTATGTAAAGACTATGCCAAATACTCCTGCCATGGTGGGAGAGGGTATGACGGCTGTCTGCCCACCAGCTAGGCTTACTGAAGAAGAATTAGATGGGGTTTTAAGGATTTTAAATACCTTTGGTAAGACTGAAATACTTGATGAAAGCCTAATGGATGGGGCCACTGCCCTCAGTGGTTCATCACCGGCCTATGTCTTCATGTTTATTGAAGCCATGGCCGACGCGGCTGTCCTTGAGGGTATACCCAGAAAGCAGGCCTATACCATGGCAGCCCAAGCCGTCCTTGGGTCAGCCAAGATGGTTTTAGAGACTGGCATCCATCCTGGCCAGTTGAAGGATAATGTCTGTTCCCCTGGTGGAACTACAATAGAAGCTGTAACCAGTTTAGAAAGGAGCTCTTTCAGGTCAGCAGTCATAGAGGCCATGAGGGCCTGTGCCCAAAAATCCAGGGATATGTCAAGGTAATGTATGGATAATATAGTTACAAGGCTATACAGTTGCAAGCTTACAACTATTTTCATAATCTATAAAAGATAACACTGTAGATTTAATTGAGGACTTCCAATTATGGAGGTCCTCAATTTTTGCTTAAGTAAAAATCCCTAAATTAAAAAAGATTCGATTTATATCTTTTGATTTAATCCTTTGATTAGCAAGTTTTAAATAAAATTACTTAAAAGAAAGCAATTGGTGGTTTAATTAAGAGATAAGAACTATTTTGGTAGTATATATTTGCCCTTTATATATAAAAAATATATTGACAATATTAGGGTCTTAGTGTACTATATAATTAATACACCGATACGGTCAAATGGAGGTGAAGGGATTGGAATTCGATAACAACCTACCCATATACATTCAGATAATGAATTATTTAAAAAAGCAGATAATCAGCGGCCAATTGAAGGAGGGAGATAAGTTGTACTCTGTACGTGAATTATCTAGCAAATTAAAGGTAAATCCCAATACCATACAAAGGTCTTACCAAGAGTTGGAAAGGGAAGAATTAGTCTATACCCAGAGGGGATTGGGCACCTTTGTAACGGAGGATAAGGATGTAATTTTGAAGCTTAAAAAAGAGATGGCATCCCAAATAGTAAAGGACTTCTTAATTGAGATGAAGGAGTTGGGTTATAGTGCCGATGATATTATAGAATTAGTTGCAGAAAGGGCAAAGGAGGTATAGCTATGGCAAATATTATTGAGATAAGGGGTTTAAGTAAAAACTATATGAGGACTAAGGCCTTGGATAATATAGATTTAAAAATAGAGAAGGGTAAAGTAGTAGGAATCCTCGGTCCCAACGGTAGCGGTAAGACTACTTTGATTAAGATTTTAGCAGGCCTCTTAAGACCTTCTAAGGGCCAGGTTTTAATAGATGGTAGTAGGCCTGGAGTATATACTAAGTCAGTAGTTTCATATTTACCCGATAGGAACTTTTTATATAAGTGGATGAGGGTAGAGGATGCAATTAACTTTTACAGGGATTTTTATGATGATTTTCAAATTGATAAGGCTTATGAATTACTAGATTTTATGAAATTAGATAGGAATATGAAAGTAGACGCCCTATCTAAGGGTATGACTGAGAAGTTAAACCTCCTTTTAGTCTTATCTAGGAAGGCTAAGGTCTATATATTAGACGAACCTATAGCAGGGGTAGATCCAGTGGCTAGAGACCAGATCCTAGATGCTATAATCAACAATTATAATGCTGAAAGTACTATGATTATCACCACCCATCTAGTTCGGGATATTGAAAACATATTTGATGAAGTGATCTTCCTGAAGGAAGGTAGGATTGAGTTGAAGGGGAATGCAGAAGCCCTAAGGGAAGAAAAGGGTATGCAAATAGATGGCTTATATAAGGAAATATTTGGATAGGAGGGATAATATGGGAAGACTTATAAAATATGAGATAAGGGGTAATTACAAATTTATCCTTGGAATCTTGGCTATAGTTATATTGGCATCTTCCTTTATACAGGGAGTAATCTGTAAGCAGATGGTGGATATAAATCAGGATGGAATCAATAATAGAAGTGATATTATACACTTAATGTCTTTCATTGCTGTTTTAGTAATATTTGGAGCCTTTTTAGTAGCTTTTATAAATATAGTGGGAAGCTTCAAGAAGGAATTATATGAAGATAGGGGTTATTTGACATTTTCATTACCCTTAACTGGCAATCAAATTTTAGGTTCAAAATTGATAGTAGCCCTTATTTGGTATGTTATCTTAGGCTTAGGCACATTATTGTATAATGTTTTACTTGCATCAATATTGTTCGATTTAGATTGGAGTATAATCTTTAGTTATTTGGGTCAATTTGAAGACCAGATTTTTATTAAGATGATCATTAGGATGGTATCCATTTCTATAATCGGTGGCATAATATCTACAATCTTTGCATTGATTTTTATATATTTCTCTATGGCTTTAGGGAAGGTAAGCTTTAGGAATAAAAAAATAGGCGGGCTGTGGTTTATAATATTTTTAGTGATCTTTACCATCACCAGTATTCTTATTAGGATGATAGCCTTGAGAATACCTCTATTCTTAAATTTAGAGACCCTTAGATTATCCAGTATTCCTAATAGCTTTAGTTCTAATGAAATTCACAACTTCGCCAATGGATTAGTAATAGGGTTTAATACTGCTAATACAGTAAACATAACCGCATCCATCTTAGAAATATTCGCTTCCTTAATAGCCTTTATTTCCACTGGGTATTTAATAGAAAAGAAGATAGACTTATAAGGATTATATTTTCAGATATTTAAGTATTTAAGCATGACTTATGTTATAATTTAATAGGATGATTAAAACCTTTAGTTAGAATAAACTAAAGGTTTTTTTAATATTAGTGTAAAGAGGTGATTATGTGGATAGGAGGCTTAATTTGGTCATAAGACTTTTCTTTTTGCTTTTATTGATCTTTATAGCCATCATGTTCATTAGTGAATTTAGAAACATGAAGCAGCTGAAGATAGATTATCCAGACCTGCCTCAAGAAGCCTATGATTTGCGGAAGGATAATTTAATAGTCTGGGCTACAGCATTAATCTTGCAATTTTTATTGCCCTATCTATTTTTATCCACCAGGCTGTCCCAAAAGATTAGCCTATGGGCAGGTAGGGGAAGGGGTATGATTCTATCAGGAATTTTATACGGTATTATCTTTTTTACTATTATGTACCTAATTAAACTGCCCTTAAATTTCTATTCTTCCTTTATCTTGAGGCATAAGTATGGCCTGACATCCCAAAGCTTGGCTAGATGGCTGGAGCTAAGTTTAAAAAGCTTCCTAGTCAACCAGCTGGCCTTAGCCTTTTTTATTTGGATTCCCTATTACTTCATCTATAGCTATCCCAGGTCCTGGTGGTTACATATGGGCCTTTTACTGATACCCCTAGTAGTCTTTATGGTCTTCATCTGGCCCATGTATATAGACCCTATATTTAACAATTATAGCCCTATAGAAGATGGAGCTCTAGCTGGTAAGATCAATGAACTTTTAGATAAGGCTAATATTTCCGATGCTGATATATTCGTTGTGGATAAGAGTAGGGATACTAAGACTATGAATGCCTATATGACGGGCATTTTCAACTCAAAGCGGATAGTGCTGTGGGATACTACCATCAATAATCTAGAAGAGGAGGAAGTCCTAGCCATAACTGCCCATGAAATAGGCCATTATGTGGAGGGGCATATTTGGAAGACCATAATCCTATCCTGTATAGGCAACATATTGATACTTTATCTAGTCTATAGGTCTGCCAACTGGGTCATGTATAATTCCAATTTAAGGTTTGGTTTTAGGAATCTATTTAACTATGCTTCCTTACCACTATTTATCCTACTCCTTAATTTATTCCTATTTTTAAGCAATCCAATAAGCAATTACCTATCTAGGTGGATGGAGAGGGAAGCAGATAGTTATGAAATAATCTTGATGGAAGATAGGGAAGCGGCCGTTTCGGCTATGGAGAAATTATATGACCATAGCCTAGGCTTACCAAGGCCTTCAAACTTTTATAAGATCTGGTACAACACCCACCCACCCTTAGAGGAGAGGGTAGAGTTTTATAGGACCTTTAATTTAGATTAAGGCTTTATTAATGTAGAATTATAGCTTTTATTAATATTAGATTTTATTAGTTATATTAGCTTATAATATTAGCTTATAATATTAGCTTATAATATTAGCTTAAAGAATTATAATTTATTAAGAATAAATTTATTAACTTTTAAAATTAGGTAATAAGTTTTAGACTGAATCTAAAAAAGGACACATGCTAGATGTGTCCTTTACTCTTCCTCTTCTTCTTTTATTTCTGCTTCCTTTTCTTCATTTTTTAGTACGATATGTACTCTTTGAATTCTTCTTTCGCTGATATCTATTATATTAAATTGTATATTACCATACTCTATCACATGCTTATCCCCATCTTCGGGTATATAGCCCATAAGGTCTATTAAAAGTCCCCCTAGGGTGTCGTAATCTTCCGAGTCCTCATCTAAGTCTGTTCCCAGATTACTATTTAACTCCTTAATGGATATGGTTCCCTTGGCGATGAAATTGTAATCGTCAATTTTTTTAATGTCAGGTTCATCTAGATCGTATTCGTCATCTATATCTCCTACGATCTCCTCAATCAAGTCTTCCATAGTAACTATACCTGAGAAACCACCATATTCGTCTATTAGGATGGCCATATGCAACCTGTTGGCCTGTAGTTCCTTAAATAGGGCATTTATATTTTTCCTTTCTGGTACGAAATAGGCTGGGCGGATTATCTTCTTAATATCTATATTTTTAAAGCCAACATTGTAGGCTTCCTTTAAAACATCCTTTAAATATAGTATACCTAGTATGTTATCTAGATCCCCCTCATAAACGGGAATCCTAGAGTATCTTAATTCCATCATCTCTTCTAAATATTCTTCTATAGGATCTTCAATGTCGATCATGAAGACCTCAGTCCTAGCGGTCATTATTTCTTCTGCCAGCTTATCATCGAAACCTATTACGCTGTCTATCATCTCCCTTTCCGTCGAATCTATTATACCCTGCTCCTGGCCCACTTCCACTATGGAGCGTATTTCTTCCAAGGTGACCTTTTCCTCTACACCTTCAGTACTGACTCCAAATAGGCGCAGGATAGCATTAGTTGAGAATGAGAGTAGGGATACGAAGGGTTTCATGATAACCGCAGTTATATGGATTATTTTAACAGCAAACATGGAAAATTTCTCCGAGTATTGAAGAGCTATTCGCTTAGGTACTAATTCGCCTAATACCAGGGTTACGAAGGATAGTAAGACAGTAATAAGTATAAAAGCAAGGTCTTTAGCAAAAGGCACTCCTAAGCGCGCTAATAGTTGCCCAAAGTCATCGGAAAGTCCAACAGCAGCTGATGCCGATGAGAAAAAACCTGCAAAAGTAATTCCTACCTGGATAGTAGATAAAAACCTTGAAGGTTCTTTCAGTAAATCCAACAAGATCTTGGCTTTTTTGTTGCCTTCCTCTGCCTGGGATGATAACTTCTTCTTATCTACGGAGATTATGGCTATCTCTGAAGCCGCAAAAAATGCATTGAGTAATATTAAGATAAATATTAGAGCCAATCTACCAGTAAGCTGGGGGCCCGCGTCACTTTCCATTTGCTTCCTCCTTCAAAAATTCTTTAATATTAATATTATATCATCATATTTTAGAAGATTTGTCAATCAAATTTCCATATTTTATCAGCTTGAATATCAAGAAAGTTAATTAAATTCAATGAGTATTATATGAATCCTTAAGAACATAATATAATATGAGGTGATTTTATGTATAAATCAAAAAATTTAATAGATAAATGGCATTTGGCGGGATTTTTCTGGATAGTCATAGTCGGTTCCTTACTGCATTTTACATATGAGTGGTCAGCTTATTCTAATCTAGTAGCAGTCTTTAGTGCCATCAATGAAAGTGTATGGGAGCATTTAAAGCTGGGCTACTTTGCCTTAAGCTTCTTCATCCTAATAGAATATTGGTTCTTAAGAAAAGAGACTGAAAACTATGCCTTGGCCAAGACAGTAGGTATTATCGATATGTCTCTCTTTATAGTTATCTTCCACTATGCTTATAAATTCATCTTTAAAAGAACTAGTGTAATCTACGATATAGGGCTATTTATAGTAGGGGCCCTTATATGCCAATATTTAAGTTCCAGGATAATGAAGAAGAAGGCAAGTAGGTCTATCAATAGGGCTGCCTTTATAGTCTATATAGTTATAGGTATCCTATTTGGAGTATTTACCTTCTATCCTCCTAATTTTATTTTATTTAAGGAGGCCATATTAATTATGCCTTTTAGATAGGTCTTCCAGAAGTTCTGCTGTCAATTGGTTTATATCCTTTATTCTTTTGTTTAACTCCTGTAATTTTTCCTCCAAGTCCCTGTCTATTAATTGCTCTAGGTCGGAATTAATAAGGGAGGAAATACTGGAGGAATATTTTATATTAATATTATTATTTTCTTCTATCTTCCGAGTATGGTCTATTAATTTAGAGATGGTATTCTTATTTTCCATACTAATCATCCTTTCAGGATTAGTATGGCTTTATTTTTCTCACTTTATTACATTTTATACAGATACCACCTACATGTTTCTATTTCATATTTTAATTCAAAGATCCTGCGGACCCTATTGATGGTAGCCTCACACCTATAGACCACCATCCTATTTCCAGCCAGCTTTTCCTCTTCCTTAAAGAGGATCCTATCTATCTTAACCACCACCTTGGTCATATCTTCGGCGGTAATCCTATATCTTAAGGGAATAGGATACTTATCTTCCTTAAACCAGGCTATCATCTCTATAGGTTTCATTAGAACCTTCATACTTATCACTCCTAAAGCTTACTAGACATCATAGGATATTCCTCTTCCATAACTACTCCACCTATAATAGGGTGGATTCCAGAATGGAGGAAGGAAGAGCGGATAAGGCATTTATATCCAAATCTATTCCTCAACTTATCGATGGTCCTATCTAAAACTTCCTCCCTTTCATCATAATCATCCAGTAGGGATAGTTGAAAGAAATCATTGGAGGATAGCTCCGACAGGCTGATGGAAAACTGCCTTATGGCTTCCCCCTGCCACATCTCATCGAATAATTCCTTAGCTACCCTGTATATGGTATTGGTAGAAGAAGTGGGTATGTCCAGCTTCCTCTGATGGGAGTAGGAATAGAAGTTGGAATTCTTGACGGAAAGGGATATTACCCTGGCATTTTGTTCAATTTCCCTAATCCTCATGCCCACCATTTCTGAAATCCCTAATAGGACTAAATGGGCTTCCCGCTTATTATCCACATCAAAGGGCATGGTGGTGGAGTTTCCCACGGATTTTACAGGCAGGGGGGTATTTCTAACTTCTGAATCTTCCATGCCATTGGCATAGTTCCATATAAGGAGGCCTGGCTTTTTAAGCCAGGAATAGATATAATCCCTGTCAGCCTTTGCCAGCTCTCCTATGGTAAATATGCCCCGGCTATTTAACTTAGCCTTAGTTCTTGAGCCTACCATGAAAAGCTCTTCCACCGGCAGGGGCCACATCTTTTCTTTGATCTCTTCTGGAAAGAGGGTATGGACCCTGTTGGGTTTTTTAAAATCCGAGGCCATCTTGGCTAAGAGCTTATTGCTGCTTATACCTATATTTACTGTAAAGCCCAATTCCTTCTGGATCCTATCCTTAATCTCATAGGCTGCATCTAAATAGGGCTTTTTCATATCTGAATAATCTAGAAAGACCTCATCTATGGAATACCTCTGTATGCGAGGGGAATATTCCCTTAAAACTTCCACCATGGCATTACTTGCCTTCATATAGAGTTGGTAGGAAGGAGGAACAATTGTCAAATTAGGGCATTTTTGCAGGGCTGAATATATGGTCTCCCCGGTTAAAATCCCATATTCCTTAGCAGGTATGGATTTGGCCAGGACTATCCCATGGCGCTTGGACTGATCTCCCCCTACTATAGCTGGAATCTCCCTTAGGTCTATTGGGCTACCATATTGTAGCCTATAAACTGCCTCCCAGGACAGGTAGGCGCTATTTACATCTATATGAAAGATGATCTTAGACATGGTCTTCACTCCAAAACAGAATATATGTTCAGTATAATATTAACAGAACCTTTGTTCTGTGTCAATTGGTAATTAAACACAAAAAAATAGCCTATTACAGGCTATTAAAGTTTATCAACTATTTTTTATTGATTTCATCTACCCATTCTTTAGCTTCTATAACAGCATCTAGCGTAGGAACGGCAACTCTAGATTCTGGTAATTTAAATTCAGTATTGTAATACACGTCAGTAGCAGTATTTTCAATCTTAGGCTCCTTATAATATTTATAAGTTGCATTTACCCCTAGGTCATTCCCCTTTCCTAAAGGTTCAACACCATCTTTTTGGACCCTTTTATCCTTTTTCTTATCCACTGCAATACCTCCTTTGACCTTTTACCTACTCTATACATCTATACCCCCTAATTGTTACTTTAACCAGATAAAGCTAATTAAATATTAATTGATTTCAATCAATTCGGGTAGGGGGCTATATTTACTTATGCCCATATTCCTAATCTCGGTGGTCCCATCCTTATATTTGATTATAAGCTGTGATTTTACTGTGGCTCCCTTCATACCCTTGATTAGGGTTTTCATCTGGCCCTTCTCTAAGGAATCGTTCTTTACATATTTAACAGAAGGTTCCACCAGGTCGGTGATTTCATGGTTCCAAGTAACTTCAGGAGAATGTTGGGTGCCGTAAAAAGCCATATATAATCTATTTCCAATTAATTGGGACCAGATGAGGATATTGCCATCTGTGGTATTTTTAAATTTAAAATCCTTTATACCATAGGCTACGGTAGCATCCTGGCCATAAGGTACATAATTAACAGGCATGGAGTGGTTGTACCTTTCCACTATTTCCAGGTTGGAGAGTACTGCCAAGTTGTATAGGGTAGTTGCAATCTTACAGACGCCACCACCTGTGTCCATGACTATCTTACCACCAACATAGGTTGCACCTTCCTTGTAGCCATTTTTCTCATTGTAGGGGCCTATTGCCTTGTTTTGTGAAAATACTTCACCGGGCTTTATTACTATGCCCTTAATATTTTGGGCTGCCAATTTAACGTTATATTCCTCTCCAGGTAGGGGGTCTTTTAGTACGGCACAAAAGCCTGCCATAAGGATGGGGGTCTTGTATTTTTCCTTTGCCTTAA
Organism: Tissierellia bacterium; assembly: GCA_012521625.1. Lineage (GTDB taxonomy): Bacteria > Bacillota > Clostridia > Tissierellales > Tissierellaceae > JAAYTL01. The sequence continues at coordinate 15,746 of JAAYLY010000036.1, forward strand.
GAAAATCTTCATCATTTCTCCAAGGAAGATTATATACCTGTGAAGATTCTTCAGGCTTATGGTAATCTTCATAGACCCTATTGAGTTTAAATTCTATTATATTGCTGTTTAAATAATCGGCTTTTATATCATCATATATATATTGATTAAAGATGGGTAGTGGCAAAAAAAGCAGATTAGTAAAAAGGATGATTTTTTTAAACATCTCAATTCCTCCAAATTATATATGGCTTATATTAGTTTTTTACTAATCCGCTTTTTTATTCAATATAGGGTTTTGTAAATTTTTCAATTAAAATTTGAAATGGCTTAATAAGCCTAATTCTCTTCTATGACTACCTCATAGCTAATAGGTGTATGTTTTGATAACATGGCAGAAACGCCGCAATACTTCTCCATGGATAGGTCAACTGCCCTCTTAATGTTATCCAGTGGTAGGTCTTTTCCCTTAAACCTATAGACCATATGGATATCCTTATAGACCCTTGGTTGGCCGTCGGTGTGGATTGTTTCAAC
>JAAYLY010000037.1 GCA_012521625.1 Tissierellia bacterium
AATTGACTAAAATGATATGATTTTATTATATGTAAACGCTATCAATAAGTCAATACTTGAAATAATCCTATTTTTTAGAAAATAGATAAAACCCTTTAATTAAAGGGTTTTATTCTAAATAAAAATTAATTTTTACTATTTTCTTTGGTCTCCCCACCGTCTTATTGGTTTCAAAGCCCACTTCCTCACCGAATTTGCTGTCTAATATCTTCTTAATAATCCTGTTTGCAGTCCTTATGCTTACATCTAGATATTTTGCCAACTCATCGCTGGTAAAGGTATCCTTACCGTACTTTTCCTTAATTGAGCTTAGCTTTTGAATATATATGGGGCTTAAATCTATCATCTCAGATAGCCTATCTATCTCTTCTTTGTTTAAGATGAAGTTATAGCTTAATTCTCCTTCCTCCAGTAGGGGACCTTCTATTAGATCATCATCAACCTTAAAGATGCAAGAATATCCCTGCTCCATAGCTGCATTTAAAGCCTTTTCAGCATTCATTTCGCTTTCATAGGCTGTGATTCCTAGGCCGGTTCCTACATAGATCTCTATATCCTTCTTTTTAAGATAATCTAGTATATTCTTCAACCTGCCTATATTTTGAAGGTTTTCTATGGCCCCCCTGGTTGAGAAAATAAGGTATTTATTCCAGTTTATACTAAATATACTACCCTGAATATCCTTTAAATAGCCTATTAAGCTACTTTCAATTAAGGAACTTATCTCTAGCTTCTTATATTGGGATATATCCTCTTGAGACTTAACATATATTAGCTGAACTGCCATATTAGCGTGTTTTACCCTTGCCTCATTTATCTTAAATAATAATTGGTTTATAGAGTCCTTTATAACAGATCTGGTGGAATACAACCTTATGACAGGATAACCAAGTTTCTTAACTTCCTCATAAACCCAGCCTAAACCAGTTATGGAAACTATCTTATCATTTTCCTCTTGAGCATCCATATGAAAGTCCAAGTATCTTTGTTCAGGATATAGGTGGTTATATTCCAGCAAGTCGTATTCAAGATCTAGCTCCAAATCTTTTAAAACATCCTCTATATCCAATTTATTGACTACATCTATGGAAACCTTATTATATCCAGGGTACTTCTCCTTCAATTCCCACAATACCCGCATGATACTAGATGATAAGAAGGGTATATAGACATGGGGCTTTGTAAGATCTTTCTTTTCAATTGTCTTATAATATACCCCCATTCCTGTGAAGATTAGGCCTGCACATTCCTTTTCACATTGATCAATTTCCAGATAGGCTTCTTCAGTTTTACTAACCTCATACAGCTTAGGCCTAAGTTTTGGAAAATGTTTTTTCATTACATCAGCAATTTTATTACAAGAATCTAAAGGACCAATTATTCCTATATTCATAGTAAATTCCTTTCTATTATTCTTTATCCAGTAATTACTCCATCTTACTAAATTTTTCAAATTAAATTGTATCAATAAAAGGAATTTAAATCAATTTTATCTTTCATGCTATCTTTTCAGGCTGCTACTTTTACTAACTCATATCCTTAAAGCTAAAGCTTAAATAGCCTATTAATTATTTTTTGCTTTATAATGCTAGATTTTGGGTATATTTTAATATAGATTATAATTTAAGACTTAGAATATTCTTCTGAAAGGAGGAATTTAGTGGTCAATATTCTATTAGCCTTCGGTCTAACCCTTATAGCTGGATTGAGTACTGGTATAGGTAGCGCCATCGCTTTCTTTTCCAAAAAAACCAATACCAAATTCTTATCCGCTAGCCTTGGATTTTCCGCCGGAGTGATGATATACGTATCCATGATAGAGATATTTGTTAAGGCCCAGGATGCTTTAAGGGCTGAATTGGGATTTAAAGCAGGATCATGGGCTACGGTTGCTGCCTTCTTTGGCGGTATGGTCATAATGGCTCTTATCGATAGGTTTGTACCTAGTGAAGAAAACCCCCATGTTATTTACAAGATAGAAGAAATCGGTGAATTAGTTGAGGATTCCCCTAAGGCAGATTCAAATGCGAGTCTTTTAAGGACGGGAAAATTTACTGCCTTAGCAGTTGCAATACATAATTTCCCCGAAGGACTGGCAACCTTCATATCTGCACTACAGGAACCTTCCATAGCCATCCCCATAACGGTAGCAATAGCCATCCACAACATTCCGGAAGGTATTGCGGTTTCAGTTCCTGTCTATTATGCCACCGGGGATAAAAAGAAGGCCTTTTATTACTCCTTTGCTTCCGGCCTATCAGAACCACTTGGAGCATTAATAGGCTATTTGATCCTGATGCCCTTTATAAACGATTTGGTCTTCGGCATCATCTTTGGAGCCGTGGCAGGCATAATGGTCTATATATCCTTAGATGAATTGTTGCCAACAGCCCAGGAATATGGGGAACATCATATCGCCATCTACGGCCTTATGGCTGGGATGGCAGTCATGGCCTTAAGCCTATTGTTATTCTTATAATTAAGCTTGTATTACTAACGGCATGTAAATTTAAGTCGATTTTTTTAAGCAGGAAATACTTAAGATTCTAAGTATTTCCTTTTTTAATCCTAAAATATTTCATTTACAAATCCCTAGTAATTTGGTATACTATCCCTGGCATTTAAATCTACCGCGGCAATAATTAACGGGAGATGAGAAAATGGCAAAAATGATGGGACCTAGATTTAAGCTATGCAGAAGGCTAGGTCTAAACGTATACAGTCATCCGAAGGCCATGAAGAGGGCCAATAGAGGAACTAGCAGAGCCGATAAGAAACTATCAAACTATGGAGAACAGCTATTAGAAAAACAAAGGCTTAGAGCATATTATGGAGTAATGGAAAAGCAATTTGTAAAATACGTTAAGATGGCGAAGAAATC
>JAAYLY010000038.1 GCA_012521625.1 Tissierellia bacterium
GATCCATGACCCAGGCTAGGGGTAGCTTCACTATGGAGTTTTTAAGATATGAGGAAGTGCCAGCCAATATAGCTGAAAGGATAATCGAGGAGGCAAATGCTGAGCTAGCGAAGGCCTAGCTTTTAAATAGAGTTATAGCCTATGCTATAACTCTATTTTACTTAGATGGTTCCCTCTATCTATTTATTGACCAATGTGACCTAGTAAAAATTTAGTTTGATAAGTATAAAAAAAGATGCTAAAATATAATTAATGGCCATACTATTGTGGCAGACTTTTGGCTTATCTTTGTTCAATATATAAGATACATATGAGTTAGATTTTTGCTTTTACTGAATACCCTAACGAAAGTTAGGGTATAATAAAAAGATAAAGGACAAAGAAGGTCAAAGTCAAAGGAGGAATGAAATGCCAGGCTTAAGCAATATCATTGAAAGATTTATTATTGAATTATTTGAGGCTGCCGAAAGCAATATAATAGAGATACAGAGAAATGAATTAGCCCAACATTTTGACTGTTCGCCTTCTCAAATTAATTACGTCCTATCTACCAGATTCACCCCCTACAAGGGATATTATATAGAGAGTAAAAGGGGCGGTGGCGGGTATATAAAAATAATGAAGGTGGATATTGAAGACCAAGACCTAAATAATCTAATTATCAATACTATTGGAGATTCAATTTCTAAGACTAAGGCCTATCAAATCCTTGACAGGCTCTATGAGGAAAAGATTATTGGATTAAGAGAGCATGATATAATCAAGGTTGCCTTAAGCGATAGTTCACTATCTAGGGCTCAGAAAAATAGAAATAATATAAGGGCAGATATCCTGAAGAATATCTTGATCATACTTCAAAAATAGGAGGTGTCAGATATGCTATGTGAATCCTGCGGGAAAAATGAAGCATACATCCACTATACTAAGATAGTCAATGGCAAGCATAGTGAAGTTCATCTATGTGAAGAATGTGCCTTGAAACATTATGATCTAGACACTAGTTTTAATGTAAATAATTTGTTTACAGGCTTAATCGATGGTTTTAAAGATAAAACTGAAAGTGTTGATTTAAAGTGTGAATTATGCGGCTTAAGCTATTCTGACTTTAGAAAGATTGGCAAATTCGGTTGTAGCAAATGCTATGAGACCTTTAAGCCTAAATTAGAGCCTTTAATAAAGGGCCTACATGGACATAATATTCACAGGGGAAAGATTCCTATAAATTCCTCCAGTAGGATCTATCTAAAGAGGGAAGAGGATAAGCTGGAGCGCGAACTGGTAGAGGCAGTTAAGAAGGAGGAGTATGAGCGTGCAGCTCTAATTCGTGATCAATTAAAGCAGTTGAGGGCTGCTTTAGAAGGTTATGGGGAGTGATGCTATGACTAAGTGGTTGGAAGGTCCAGCCTTGGATGATGATGTGGTCATCAGCACCAGGGTTAGGGTAGCTAGGAATATCGATAAATATAGATTTCCATCCCGTATGACTGTAGTTGAATCCGATCAATTAACAGAGGATGTTTTAAGGGGAATGAGGGATGCCCTTAATGATAACTATAGATTTATAAGATTGAGGGATATTTCACCTAGGGAGCAGGCGGCCTATATTGAACAGCACCTAATAAGCCCCCATATGGTTAGGAGGAAGGATATCAGTAGCTTCTTAGTTAGGGATGATGAGAAGGCCACTATAATGATTAACGAAGAAGATCACCTGAGGATACAGACCCTCTTTCCGGGTTTTAACCTAAAGGATGCCTGGGAATTATGCTCTGAAATTGATGATAAGTTAGCTGAACATTTGAATTTTGCCTTCGATGAAAGCTGGGGCTATTTAACTGCCTGTCCAACTAATGTTGGAACTGGGCTAAGGGCTTCAGTTATGCTGCACCTTCCCTGTATAACCATGTCCAAGACTATGAATTCCCTTATAGAAGGCTTAAGGGAAATTGGACTTACGGTTAGAGGTTTATATGGTGAAGGCTCAGAGGCTTATGGAAACCTTTATCAAATTTCCAATCAGGTAACCCTAGGAGAATCGGAAGGGGATATTATTGGAAAATTAAATAAGGTAGTATATCAGATAATAAAGAGGGAAAGAAATACTAGGGAATATTTGAAGAATAATATGGGATTAGAACTAGAGAATAAGATATATAGATCCCTTGGTATCCTGTCCTATGCCAGGATTATGACTTCTAAGGAGGCCATGAGACACCTATCTAATATAAGGTTAGGCTGGGAGATGGGATACTTAAGAAGTGAAAATATCCGCAATATCTTTAAACTAATGATTAGAATACAGCCAGCTAATATCCAGGAGGAATTTGAGAAGGATATGAGCGATGAGGAAAGGGATATAGCAAGAGCTAAAATCATTAGAGACTACATGAAGGAATTGGAGGGATGATATGGCAATGTTTGGTAGATTTACAGAAAGAGCACAAAAGGCCATCCTATTAGCCCAGGAAGAAGCTAAGAAATTAATGCACAACTATGTTGGTACTGAGCACATATTGTTAGGTTTAATAGCAGAGGATGCTGGAGTGGCAGCTACAGCCATGAAGGAGTTTGGAGTAAGTTTAGAAAAGGTCAGGGCAGAAGTGGAAAAGGCGGTAGGAAAGGGAGAGCAGGAAACGGATATAGTAGGTTTCACTCCTAGGACAAAGAGGATCTTCGAATTAAGCTTCCTACAAGCCAGAAATCTTGGCCATAGCTATGTTGGTACAGAACACCTATTGTTAGGACTACTGGCAGAGGGAGAAGGAGTAGCTATACTAGTATTGCAGAGATTAGGTGTTGATGTACAACAATTGGCCAATAAGGTGGTTTCTATGATAACCGATTCATCTAATAAGGGAGGAACAGGTCAAAAGGCTTCCAGTAAGAGTACCCCAAACTTAGAAAAATATAGCGTAGATTTAAATAAGTTAGCCGAAGAGGGTAGGATAGATCCGGTAATTGGCAGGACTAAGGAAATCGAAAGGGTAATTCAAATCCTAAGTAGGAGGACTAAGAATAATCCAGTTCTAATTGGGGAACCTGGAGTTGGTAAGACTGCCATAGCTGAAGGATTAGCCCAAAAGATAGTTGAAGGTAACATACCTGACATAATTAAGGATAAAAGGATAGTCTCCTTAGATTTACCAGGCATGTTGGCTGGAGCAAAATATAGGGGAGAGTTTGAAGAAAGGATAAAGTCTGTACTGAAGGAGCTTACAGAGGCAGGAGACGTAATCTTATTTATTGATGAACTACACATGATAGTAGGTGCAGGGGCAGCAGAAGGGGCAATAGATGCATCTAATATTTTAAAACCCATACTAGCTAGGGGAGGGCTGCAAATAATTGGGGCAACAACCATAGATGAGTATAGGAAGTATATAGAGAAGGATTCAGCTTTAGAAAGAAGATTCCAGCCTATTATGGTAGAAGAACCAAGTGTTGAAGATACTGTTAAGATTTTAAAGGGTTTAAGGGATAAGTATGAAGCCCATCATGGGGTTAAAATAACCGACGATGCCATAAAGGCAGCTGCTGAACTATCTAACAGATATATTTCTGATAGGTACCTACCTGATAAGGCCATAGATTTAATTGATGAGGCAGCTTCCATGATTAGGGTTAATTCCTATATGGCTCCTGATGATTTAAAGACCCTGGAGGAAAGGCTGGAAGAACTACAGAAAGAAAAGGAGGAGGCCGTTAATACTCAGAACTTTGAAAAGGCTGCTCAGATTAGGGATCAGGAAAGACAGACCAGGGAGGAGTTGGAAAAATTAAAGGTAAAGTGGGAGAAGGAAAGAAGCTCTAGCAATTTAATAGTTGGTTACGATGAAATCGCCAGGGTGGTATCTAACTGGACAGGAGTTCCTGTAAGTAAGATGACGGCTGAAGAATCTGAAAGGCTTATAAATCTAGAAGAAGCCCTGCATAAGAAGGTCATAGGACAAGAACAGGCAGTATCAGCCGTTGCCAATTCCGTTAGAAGGGCAAGGGTAGGCCTTAAGGATCCTAAGAAACCGGTAGGAAGCTTTATTTTCGTAGGACCTACAGGGGTAGGTAAGACTCATCTAGCTAAGGCCTTATCAGAGGAATTATTCGGCGATGAGAATGCAATGATCAGAATCGATATGAGTGAATATATGGAGAAGCATTCAGTATCTAGACTAGTAGGATCACCTCCAGGATATGTAGGCTATGAAGAGGGAGGCCAGTTGACTGAAGCCGTTCGTAGGAAGCCCTATTCTGTAGTCTTGTTTGACGAGATAGAAAAGGCCCACCCAGATGTCTTTAATATGCTGCTACAAATCTTAGATGACGGTAGGTTGACAGACTCTAAGGGTAGGACGGTGGACTTTAAAAACACTGTAATAATTATGACTTCCAATGTTGGTGCTACCTCCATAAGGAAGCAAAATGTACTAGGATTTACTACAGCTTCCGAGGAAAGCAAGGAAGAATATGAAAGGATGAAGGAGACCATAACGGAAGAGTTAAAGAAGACCTTCCGACCAGAATTCCTAAATAGAATCGATGAAATCATAGTCTTCCATCCATTGGATAAGGAGCATGTAAAAGAGATAGTGGATATTATGGTTGGAGACCTTGAAAAGAGGATGAAGAGGATAGGCATAAATATCAAGGTTACGGAAAGGACTAAGGAGCATATCAGCAAGCAAGGTTTTGATCCTGTATATGGTGCTAGGCCTCTACAAAGGACTATAAGAAGGATGATAGAGGATCAACTGGCAGAAGAGATTCTAAAAGGTAATCTGTCTAAAGATGATGATATTGTAGTAGATTTTGAAGATGATAAACTAACTTTTAAAAAGGGCCTGTAATTACAGGCTCTCCTTTAGGTGAAGAAGATGAAGAAGAAAAGTGTATATAGGTGTAAAAATTGTGACTATGAATCCATAGGCTATATGGGAAAATGCCCCATGTGCAATTCCTGGAACAGCCTGGTGGAGGTAAATTTAGAGGATGGGAGAAAGCCCAAGAGGGCAGGGGAAAGGAAGGCTGTAAAAAAGCTGGGGGAAGTAGAGGCTAGGAATAGTTCAAGGATAGAAACCAGCTTGAAAGAGTTTAATAGGGTCATGGGGGGAGGTATAGTAAGGGATTCCGTCACCATAGTGACGGCCAGGCCTGGCGCTGGTAAATCTACCCTCCTATTACAGGTATCAAATGATTTAGCCAAAAAGGGCTATAGGATCCTATACGCATCGGGAGAGGAGTCAGAATCCCAGATAAAGGATAGGGCCAATAGAATCTTGAAGGATATAGATGAAAAGATTTGGGTCATGTCTGATAACAGCATGGACAACCTTCTAGATACGGTACAGGAAATGGACCCAGATTTTATAGTAGTAGATAGCATCCAGACCTTTGCCTTAGAAAGCTTTCCTAGCTCTAGGGCAGGCAGCCCTACCCAAACTATGGAATGTGCTCATGAGTTGGTTAAGATAGCCAAAAATCAAGCTAGACCCCGGGCCGTATTTATAGTGGGTCAGATGACTAAGGAAGATGAATTGGCAGGGGTTAGGGCTTTAGAGCACTTAGTAGATGTGGTATTGGTAATAGAAGGGGAAAGCGGGGAGGAGCTTCGAACCCTGCTGGCCACAAAGAATAGATATGGTTCTACAGGTGAGATGGGATTTTTTAACATGACTGAAATAGGTATGGTCTCCATTGACAACCCATCTGAATATTTTATGACTAAAAGGGATAGGGAGGATTTAGTTTCAGGAAGCAGCTTAACGGTAGTTAGGGAGGGGACAAGGCCAATTATTTTAGAAATTGAATCCCTAGTCTCCGACTCCTTTACCCCCTATCCCTCTAGGATAGCTGAATGTATGAGGAAGGACCAATTAAATACCTTAATTTCCATCTTGGAACAAAGGGGCGGTATCAAGCTCTTTGATAAGAATGTGGTTGTAAAGACAACGGGAGGAATTAAATTAAAGGAGAATGCTGCTAACTTGGCTGTGATAATGAGTATAGCCTCTTCTACCTTCGACTTCCCTATACCCAATGATACAATCTTTTTAGCCGATGTAGGTCTGACGGGAGAATTAAAGAAGGTGCCGTCTCTAGATCTAAGGTTAAGGGAGGCGGATAGGATAGGCTTTAAGAGGGCTATAGTTCCCCATGGCAGTATCAGCAAAAAGAACTATGACAACCTGAGGATTTATGAGATAAAAAGCCTTAGGGATGTTATAAGATTAGTCTTTAATTAAAAATACTCAATATAAATTTAAAATAGCTAAGACCTTAGTCTTAGCTATTTATAAAATACCTTTCTATTTTAAAATACTTTAAATTTTAATTCCGCCCTAAGTTTTATCCTATTTAAGGCTATATATACCCAGGGTTTCGTTCCTTTCATATTCCTTTTGAAGAATATCATAAAGCTTTAGGTTTAAGCTGTTGCATAAGGATGTTAAATAAAACATGGAATTACCGATTTCAGCCTCTATAATATCCTTACAATTAGGACAAAGTTTTCCTTCTAAGTGAGAACTAACTTTTCCCTGCAGTTCTTCAAAATATTCCCCATCAAAATTTTGTTTTTCAGCATGTATTGATATGCAACCACATGTGGTGACGGATTTAGCCACAGCGCGGTTGATCCTACTGGTATATTCATCTAACTTAGTCATTATATCGATTATACTCTTATGACGAATTAACAGTTCAGATACCTGCTCCTGAAACTTATCGCAGAATTCTTTACTATTCTTATTAGCAATTATATTGTCCATAGTCTCCTCCCCTGTCAATTTATTTGCCACGGATTATCTCTAGCTAATTTCTTATATCAATTATACTTTTGTGGACAAGTAGTTGTCAAATATTTCTAATTATTATTTTTTACCAAAAAATTTCTTGACCAGTTGACAAGGATATTATATCTATGGTATTATATAAACTTTACATCCTCTCGGAATTGTTGTATAATAAATAAGATAGAACAGTTTTGGGAGGTAATTTAATGTTTAATATCGGTGATCGTATAGTTTATCCTATGCATGGTGCTGGCATTATCGAAAATATAGAAGAGAAGGAAATCCTAGGTGAAAAAAGGAAATACTTCATCATGAGGATGCCTATTGGTGACATGAAGGTTATGGTTCCAGTAGACAATGTGAAGGAAGTTGGCGTTAGGGAAATAATCAACAAGGAAGAAATGGAGGAAGTTATGGAGGTCCTAAAGGGTAGAAGAAGTGAAATGCCACAAAACTGGAATAGGCGTTATAGGATGAATATGGATAAGATTAAATCTGGAGATATTTTTGAAATAGCTGCTGTAGTTAGAAATCTTATGCTTTTAGATATAGAGAAGGGCCTTTCAACAGGGGAAAGGAAGATGCTTAACGATGCAAAGCAGCTGCTAATGTCCGAGATGGTATTAGTATGCGATTTGGAGTTAGAAGAAGTGGAAAAACTTGTTGCTGATGCGGTGAATCATGTAGATGAATAAAGAAGTATCACCTAGAAGTTATATATTTTATCAAATTGGAAATAAATATAAGGAGGTGATTGGATGTTAAATAAGATTTTTCGCATAGTCATTGGTTGTATTGGTGCCTTATTAGGTGCTGGCTTTGTAAGGCTGATCCACCTAATGGGGATACTCTTAGGAGTTATAACTTTAGGAGATGGTGGTTGGAAGAACTTAATCTTTTATATTGGATTTTCATTATTATTTGGAATTATATCTTTTATATTATCTCCAAAAATCATGTCCTTAGCTAAGAAGTTCGTTTCCATATTGGAAAATGAGCTACAAAAGTTTTCGGCTCAAGATATATTCTTAGGATCCTTTGGTTTAATCGTAGGCTTAATTATTGCCTTTTTTGCTAGCAAACCATTAGATGCTATTACTATCCCCTATGTGGCCTTTATAGGCCAGATGATAGTCTATGGAATATTAGGTTATCTAGGCATAAAACTAACCACTAGGAAGAGGGAAGATATAGGCAATGTTATAAATGAAATAAACACATTCGTTAAACAATCTAAGGATAAAAATAAAAACTTCAAATCCAGTCCAAAGATTCTGGATACCAGCGTCATAATAGACGGTAGGATAGCAGACATAGTAAAAACTGGCTTTATAGAAGGCCCCCTTGTAATTCCGGAATTTGTTTTAGAGGAATTGCAGCATATAGCTGACTCCTCTGATGGTTTAAAACGAAATAGAGGAAGGCGGGGCCTAGATATACTTAATAAGATCCAGAAGGAGCTGGATATTGAAATCATCATCCATGATAAGAAGTTTGAGGACATACAAGAGGTAGATAGTAAATTAATCAAATTAACTAAGCAGATGAAGGGCAAGATCATTACCAATGATTACAACCTAAATAAGGTGGCAGAAGTTCAAGGAATCGAAGTTTTAAACATAAATGAACTAGCCAATGCAGTAAAGCCTGTAGTCTTGCCAGGAGAAGAGATGGTTGTACAAGTTATCAGGGATGGTAAGGAATCTGGCCAAGGTTTAGCTTATTTGGATGATGGTACAATGATAGTAGTTGAATCTGGAAAAAAATATATAGGAAACACTATAGATGTTATAGTTACTAGTGTATTACAGACCTCAGCTGGAAGAATGATATTTGCTAAACCCAAGTCGCTAGCGGATAAAGCTGTATAAATAGGACCCCCCCAGGGTCTTATTTTTTTATGTTAAATTTTAACTTTTATAAATTAGAACTTATGTTATAATATAGACTTAAGAGGTGAAAACTATGTACAAAGACTACTATGTATCTGCCATCATCGCTGCGGCAGGTATGAGTAACAGGATGGGTAGCAAGATAAATAAGCAATTTATTGCCATAGGAAATAAACCTATATTAGTTCATACCTTGGAAAAATTCGAGCAGTGTAAATATATAGATGAAATCATCCTAGTTTCCAAAGAGGAAGAAGTGGAATATTGCCGAAAGGAAATAGTTAGGAAATATGGCTTTAAAAAGGTGACCAATATCATTCGTGGTGGAAAGGAAAGGCAGGATTCCATATACAATGGCCTACTGGCCCTTAATGAGAATACTGATATAGTATTGACCCACGATGGAGCTAGACCCTTTGTGAAGGTAGAACATATTGAAGATGGAATTAAAGGGGTAGTGGAACATGGGGCCTGTGTAATAGGAGTACCTGTAAAAGATACTATAAAAGTAGTAGGTGACTCTGAAATAGTTCATCATACGCCTAAGAGGAGCCTCTTATGGGCAGCACAAACCCCTCAATGTTTTTGGACCCATTTAATTATGAAAGGCTATGAACATGCTATGAATGAAGGAATTGTCGGTACCGATGATAGTTCCCTGGTAGAAAGGATTGGCCACGATATTAAGATGATTATGGGAAGTTACGATAATATCAAGATTACCACCCCAGAGGACCTAATAATAGCCGAGTCCCTTTTAAAGGACATGGACGGCTTACTATCTAGAAAAATATTCTATAAAAGTAGGTAGTAAAGATGAGGATTGGATTTGGCTATGATGTTCATAAATTAGTTGAAGGTAGGAAGCTGATAATAGGTGGAGTAGAAATAGCTCATGAAAAGGGTCTGCTGGGACATTCTGATGCGGATGTATTGATACATGCTATAATGGATAGCATCCTAGGAGCCTTAGCCCTAGGTGATATAGGAAAACACTTCCCAGATACGGATGAAAAATATAGGGATATATCTAGTATAATATTATTAGAAAATGTTTATAATCTAATGTGTAAAGCGGGTTATGAAATAGGCAATATAGATGCTGTGGTGGCAGCACAAAGACCTAAATTAGCCCCCTATATAGATGAAATGAGGAAGAATATAGCCAGGGTATTGAATACGGATGTTAATAATATTAACGTAAAAGCTACTACTACGGAAGAGCTGGGATTTGAAGGTAGGATGGAAGGTGTCTCATCCTATAGCGTATGTCTATTAAAGGCGATTGACAAGGGAAATCAAATCTAGTAGAATTCAAGTATGATTTTAATATAAATGAAAGTTATTCATAAGCGAGGAAGGGAAGTAGTATTTATTAATGGCCTCCAGAGAGGAACTGCTTGGTGGAAAGTTCTGGCCCTCTTAATAAGGAACCAGTCCTGGAGCTTTTAGGTGGAAAATAAGTATACCTAAACGTTGGCTTACGTTACAGCCTTTGAGGGATCCTTCTAGGATTAGTAGAGTGGTACCGCGGAACATAGTCTTTCGTCTCTAGTTTGAGATGGGAGGCTTTTTTTATGACTATATTAATTGATATTAAGCATAATTAATTCTACTTATCCTTGATGCTAAAGGATAAATAAGAGTAATATTAAGTATGCTGGATCTTTTAAGGATTAAACTTAAGTAGTTATAAGTAGTTATAGATTAAGTATAGTATATAAATACTTAAGATTAGGTATCTAATAGTTAAATAAGTCTTATAAAATATTTGAATTATCTTGTCTGATGATTAAAAAAGGAGTGAAGGTTATGAGGATGTCAAAGATGTATATGCCTACATTAAAGGAAACCCCTTCAGAGGCGGAAATAGCAAGCCACAAATTGTTACTAAGGGCAGGTATGATAAGGCAGCTTGTAAGTGGGGTATATTCCTATCTCCCCTTGGGCTATAGGGTAATAAAGAAGGTAGAAGATATAGTCAGGGAGGAAATGGATAGGGCAGGGTCCCAAGAATTACTTATGTCTGCTATTCAGCCAAAAGAATTGTGGGAAGCAACTGGCAGGTGGGATGACTTTGGCCCAGAGATGTGGAAGCTAAAGGATAGGCATGAGAGGGAATTCTGCCTAGGACCTACCCATGAGGAGTATTTCACCGACCTAATTAAGAATGAAGTCAAGTCCTATAAGCAACTACCCTTGAACCTATATCAGATCCAAACTAAATACAGGGATGAAAAGAGGCCTAGGTTTGGTCTAATAAGAAGTAGGGAATTTATAATGAAGGATGCCTATAGCTTCGATAAGGATCCGGAAGGCATGGCCCAATCCTATCAGGTCATGTGGGATGCCTACGATAGGGTATTTACTAGATTAAAGCTTAATTATAAGGTAGTTCAAGGTGATACAGGAGCCATGGGGGGGAGGCTTTCCCATGAATTTATGGCCTTGGCAGATGATGGAGAGGGAGTTATAGCTTATTGCGATTCCTGTGACTATGCGGCTACAGATGAAAAGGCCCAGGTGGTATATGAAAATATAAATGATGGGGAAGAGATGCTTCCTATGGAAAAGGTTCATACCCCAAAGGTTACTACCATTGATGACCTGGTAGATTTCTTTAAGATGGAAAGGTCAAAGTTTGGTAAGGTTATAGTATATAACCTACAGGGAACTCCAATTGTAGTTATGATTCCAGGAGATAGGGAGTTAAATGAGACTAAGTTATTCAACTATCTAGGAGTCCCAAGTCACGATATTGAAATGGCCGATGAAGAAATGATTTTAGATATCAGTGGAGCCCAAAAAGGCTTTACAGGACCAATAGGTCTAAAGGAAGGCACTCGATTAATAGTGGATTCTAGGATAACTAAAATGAAAAACCTAATAGTGGGAGGAAATGAAACAGACTACCATATTAAGAATGTAAATTATGGAAGGGACTTTGAGGGAGAAGTAGTAGATGATCTCTTAATGTTTGAAGAAGGTGATAGGTGTCCAAAATGTGGAGATGAATTAAAGATGGCAAGGGGGATCGAGGTAGGAAACATCTTCCAACTAGGAACTAAGTATTCAGAAGGCATAAATGCTAAGTTCCTTGATGAAAACGGCAAGGAGCAAGTTTTCTACATGGGTTCTTATGGAATCGGAGTAACTAGAACTGTAGCTGCCATAATCGAGCAGAATCATGACGAAAATGGAATAATATGGCCCCTAAACACAGCTCCCTATCATGTGATAATTACGGTTGTAAATGCTAAAAATGAGGAACAACTTAAGTTGGGTGAAAGGCTCTATAAGATGCTTCAAGAACATAATATAGAGGTCCTACTGGACGATAGGAATGAAAGGGCAGGAGTTAAGTTTAACGATAGGGATTTAATAGGTATACCTATTAGGATTACAGTAGGTAAAAAGGCCTCTGAGGAAATAGTTGAATACTCCCTAAGGAGAACTATGGATAATAGAATAGAAGTTAAGGTTGAAGAAATTCTAGATCTAGTCAAGGAGGAATTTCAAAAAGCAGGTTTGGAAGAGAAAATAATTCACCTGTAATCTCAAGTGGAAGAATGGGTAAGAATTAGTTTAAGAAGGTTGATAGTTGCTAATATCTAATATATAATATTAATAATCACTGGAGGTGTGTGTGTTGAAAGAAGTAAGAGTGCGATTTGCCCCAAGTCCAACGGGCTTTATCCATATAGGTTCCATAAGGACCGCTCTTTATAACTATCTCTATGCAAGGCGCCATAACGGAAAGTTTATCCTAAGGATTGAGGATACTGACCAAACTAGATTAGTAGAGGGTGCCATAGAGAACTTAATAGAATCCCTTCACTGGGCTGGTATTGATTATGATGAAGGGGTTTTTATAGAGGACGGAAAACTAGTTCAAAAAGGGGATTATGGCCCCTATATCCAATCCCAAAGGTTAGATATATATAAGAAGTATGTAGATGAATTAATAGAAAAAGGCCATGCCTACTACTGCTTCTGTTCTAAGGAAAGGTTAGATGCAGTTAGGGAGGAGCAAAAAATAAAGGGCCTTATCCCTAAATATGATGGCTTTTGTAGGAGCTTATCCTTAGAGGAAGCTAGGGAGCGGATAGCCAAGGGTGAAGAGTACGTTGTAAGGTTGAAGCTACCTAAGAATTACGATATCCATTTTAAGGATTTAGTAAGAGGGGATATAGTTATAAACACCGATGATTTAGATGATCAAGTCCTGCTTAAATCCGACGGTTTTCCAACTTATCATATGGCAGTAGTAATTGATGACCACTTAATGAAGGTTACCCATATTGTAAGAGGGGAAGAGTGGCTACCATCTACACCAAAGCATATATATCTATATGAGGCTTTTGGTTGGGAGAAGCCGGAGTATGTACACCTACCTACTGTTCTAAATAAGGATAGGAAGAAGTTAAGTAAGCGTCATGGGGATGTTTCAGTAGAGGACTTTAAGAAAAAGGGCTATCTTCCAGAAGGCTTGATCAACTACTTGGCCTTAGTAGGTTGGAGCCCTGAAGATAATCAGGAGATCCTATCCATGGAGGAGTTAATTGAGAAATTCTCCTTTGAAAGGGTTTCCAAAACTGGCGGTATATTCGATAAGGATAAGCTAGATTGGGTAAATGGACATTATATAAGGTCTTCCAATCTAGATAGGATAACGGACCTAGCCATACCATATTTAATCGAGGCTGGTTTAATAGATGAGGATTTTGCTAAGGACAAGAGGGAATGGCTAAAGATGCTAGTGGACATAGTTAGGGAAGGTATGTACTATATGTCTGAAATTGTAGATAAGGTTAAGTTTATGTTCAATAATGAAGTAGAAATAGAAGATGAAGAAGCCCTAGAGATGCTAAAGGGCGAAAATACTAAGACTATACTAGCAGCCATGAAGGAGATTATAAGTGGGGTAGATGAAGTAGACGAAGAACTTTCCAATACCCTTATGAAGCAGATTCAAAAATCAACTGGAATCAGGGGTAAAAACTTATTTATGCCTAGTAGGGTAGCTTTAACGGGAAGTTGCCACGGGCCAGAGTTTACTAAGATCTTATACCTATTGGGTAAAGAAAATATTCTAGAGCGAATCCAATATGTAGAGAGGAACTATCTATCATAAGTTAACTATTATCTTAGGATTGTATAATTGTATTATTAAAGAAATAAAATTAATGTAGATAAAGTTAAAGGTAATGATAAGGAGAGTAGGTTTAAACAAGCTAAAAGAGATGGATACCCATAGGCTGAAAGGTATTCTTAGAACTGTTTAAACCGAAGTGCACCTTTGAACCGAATTCCGAAAGCTTAGTAGGAATAATCGGCCTTGCAGCCTTAAATGCTAAAGAGGGGACTTTATGTCTAGTGGAGTGGAACCGCGGAATTAACCTTTCGTCTCGATCAGGGATGAAAGGTTTATTTTTGATGGAAAGGAGATGTGTATATGAGGTTTTATAATTCTTTAAGTAGGAAGAAGGAAGAATTCATACCTGTTGTTGAAGGACAGGTGAGGATGTATAATTGTGGCCCTACTGTTTATAATTATATTCATGTAGGGAATGCTAGGCCCTTAGTGGTATTCGACACCCTAAGGAGGTTTTTGATCTATAAGGGTTATGATGTTAAGTATGTGGTAAACTTTACAGATATAGATGATAAGATTATCAAAAAGGCCAATGAAGAAGGAGTAAGTGCTAAGGAGATAGCAGAAAGATATATTGAGGCCTTCTTGGAAGATGCTAAGGGTTTAAATCTTTATGACTATGAAACCATCAATCCTAAGGCCACTGAATATATAGATAAGATGATAGACTTTATCCAAGGCCTTATGGATAAAGGGGCTGCCTATAATGTGGACGGAAATGTATACTTTGATATTTCCAAAACAGAGGGCTATGGTAAATTGTCTAAGAAGAACCTAGATGAGCTGGTGAGTGGAGCCAGGATTGAGGTAAATGAAGAAAAGAAAAATCCAATGGACTTTGCCCTTTGGAAAAAAGCAAAGCCTGGGGAGCCTTCCTGGGATAGCCCGTGGGGTGAGGGTAGGCCTGGCTGGCATATAGAGTGCTCCGTAATGGCTAGAAGCCTATTGGGAGACACTATAGATATCCACTCTGGTGGAGAAGATCTTCAATTCCCACACCATGAAAATGAAATCGCCCAATCTGAGACCTTAACAGGCAAGCCCTTTGCTAACTACTGGCTGCATAATGGAATGATAACGGTAGATAATAAGAAGATGTCTAAGTCGGAGGGCAATTTCTTTACCGTTAGGGAGGTGGCAGAGGAATATGACCTGGAAGTTTTAAGATTCTTCCTCCTATCTGCCCACTATAGGTCACCTATTAACTTTAGCCGGGAAGCCATGGACCACACGGAAAAGGCTTTAGAAAGGCTATATAACAGCAAAAGCAATCTAGAATACCTAATGGAAAAGGCCGCTGAAAGGGATTTAAGTGCTGAAGATGAGAAGCATATAGATAAAATCGAAGATTATAAAAGGCAATTCGTTGAAAGTATGGAGGATGATTTAAATACGGCTGAGGCCATAGCAGCCCTATTTGAGCTGGTTAAGTACACTAATACGGAATTCAATGAAGATAGCAATAAAAAGGTAATTTCAAAGGCCTATGATAGCCTAATGGAATTGTCTAAGGTATTGGGTATATTAACAAAGAAGGAAGAGCTTTTGGAGGAGGAAATCCTAGAACTGATTCAAAAGCGTACAGAGGCTAGAAAAAATAAGGATTACAAATTAGCCGATGAAATTAGGGATTTGTTAAAGGAAAAAGGTATCATCCTTGAAGATACAAAGGATGGAGTAAAATGGAAGAGGGTTTAGATAATGGATTTGGAAAGCTTTAGACAAGTAAATGAATCCTTAAGCAGGGAGGATATAGCTATGCTATCTCCTCTCCAGCTGGCCTATGTAGGAGATGCGGTATATGAACTATTGGTTAGGACCTATCTATTGGATGTAAATTTAAACGTAAACCAGCTCCATAAGATGGCTACTAAATATGTAAAGGCCAATGCCCAGTCGGAAATAGTCCATAATATAGAAGACTATTTGACGGAAAAAGAGCTGGCTGTGGTTAAGAGGGGAAGGAATGCCAAATCCAATGCAAGCCCTAAGAATTCAAGCCTAATAGATTATAAATATGCCACAGGTTTTGAGGCCTTGTTTGGCTACTTATATCTAACGGGCCAATATGATAGGTTGCTTTATCTATTTAACTTGATTAAGAATAATGAGCTTGAAATAAACTAAATTAGGTGTACAATATTTATAGAAATTAAAGGGGGAGAAAGATGTTAAAGGTAAAATTATTAAGATATACGCCAGATGGAGAGAAACTAGTAGCTTCAGCAGCTAAATTGTGCTATTCTCCCGTTGGGGTTGAAGAGATAGAAGAAAAGTTAGATGCAAAGAATATAGATTCATTTTTGACTATGCTGATGAGCTTAGGCCATGAAAGTCCTATAGAACATGTGACCTTTACCTTTGCGGCGGAGGGTGTATCAAGGACTTTAACCCACCAATTAGTTCGCCATAGGATAGCCAGCTACTCACAGCAATCTCAAAGGTACGTTAAGCTGGATCAATTCGAATATGTGGTTCCGCCAGCAATTCAAGAAAATGAAGAGGCTAAGGAGCTTTTCCTAAAGGCCATGGAGGAAGACCAGAGATATTATAATGAAATTACAGATATTTTATCTAATAAATTGTACGATAAATATATTAAGGAAGGCTTATCAGAAAAGGAAGCTAGGAGAAAGGCTGAAAAGGAAGCCATTGAAGATGCTAGATACGTATTTCCAAATGCCTGTGAGACTAAGATAGTCTTCACAATGAATGCTAGGACCCTTCTTAACTTCTTTAGGTTGAGATGTTGTAATAGGGCCCAGTGGGAAATAAGAGCCTTAGCTACTGAAATGCTGAAGGAAGTTAAGAAGGTATACCCTGTACTCTTTAAAAATGCAGGACCTGCTTGTATCAATGGTCCATGTCCAGAAGGTAATATGACTTGTGGAAAGATAAAGGAAGTTAGGGAGACCTTTAGTAAATTAATCTAAGTTTAAAGGTGATAAGATGAAGGACATGTACGTAGTAGGTAGGAATCCGGTTTTAGAGTTGTTAAAATCCCATAGGGATATTGACAAGATATACGTTTTGAAAGGAGATTTACAAGGTTCCATCAAAAAGATCGTTGCAATAGCCAGGGAAAAGAATATCCTTATTCAAGAGGTGGATAGGTCCAAGCTAGATGCAATATCAGAAGGCAATGCTCATCAGGGTGTTGCCGCCCTAGTTACTGGCTATAGGTATGCCCAGCTAGATGATATATTTAAAAGGGCAGAAGAAGTAGGTGAAGAACCCTTTATCATAATTTTAGATGGAATTGAAGATCCTCATAACCTAGGGGCGATTGTAAGGACTGCAGAATGTGCAGGAGTCCATGGGGTGATAATCCCTAAGCGTAGGTCCGCTAGGGTGAATCAAACGGTTTATAAATCCAGTGCAGGTGCTGTGGAGCATATGTTGATTGCGGAGGTCACCAACATTTCCAATACTATAGATGCCTTAAAAGAAAGGGGCCTTTGGATCTATGGCGCCGACATGGATGGAGATAGTTACTATTTCAATGTGGATTTAGGTGGTAGTATAGCCCTAGTCATTGGAAATGAAGGAAGGGGTATATCTAGGATAGTTAAGGAAAAATGCGACTTCCTAGTTAAAATTCCAATGCTAGGAAAAATCACATCCCTTAACGCTTCAACTTCCGCTGCAATACTAATGTACGAGGTAGTAAGGCAGAAATATGGCAAGAAGTAAAAGTGGTCCCAAGGAGTATTTGTTTGTAGACGGCTACAACATTATTAACGCTTGGGACCAATTAATAGAAAAGCGAAAGGCTAGCTTGGAGGAGGCCAGGGAGGCCCTATTGGAGATTTTAGCAGAGTACTATCATCTTACAGGCATTGAAATAGTAGTGGTCTTTGATGCTCATCTAGTTAAGGGCAACAGCGGCCAGGAATATGAATATAAGGGGATTAGGGTGGTCTTTACCAAGGAAAATGAAACGGCTGACAACTATATTGAGAGGACTTTAGATGCCCTTGGTAAGATTAAAAAGATAAGGGTAGCCACCTCTGATTTTCTTGAACAGCAGATAGTCCTTTCCAGGGGGGGGACTAGGATATCGGCTAGGGAGTTGGAGATGGAGATTTTAAATGCAAGGCAAAGGATGAAGCAAAAAAAAGAGGCTATTAATGTAAAAAACGACCTCTTTTTAACAAGACTTGATGAAGCCTTATTAGAAAAGTTGGTTAAATGGAAGAAAACTAAGGAATAAGCTTGACTATTGGCGAAAATTTTTTTATAATTAAGTTAATTGCTTCACAAGGGGGATGCTCAGGGGTGTATTCATTACATAAGGACGAGACATTGGAGTATGCAAATATGGTCGACGAGGATATTGTTGACGCTGCTAAAGCAGGCCATACTCATGCTTTGGAATTCCTTATTAATAAATACAAAAAAATTGTAAAAAGTAAAGCCAAGACCTATTTTTTAATAGGTGCCGATAGGGACGATATAATTCAAGAGGGGATGATTGGCTTATTTAAAGCCATTAGAGATTATGATAGGACAAAGCTAGCATCTTTTAAATCCTTTGCTGAAATTTGCATTACTAGGCAGATTATAACTGCCATTAAATCAGCCACTAGGCAAAAACATATACCCCTAAACTCCTACATATCTTTAAATAAACCTATTTATGAACAGAAATCCGAAAGGACCCTATTAGATATAATCGAAGGGACTAAGGTTCCTGATCCCCTGGATATATTCATAAGTAGGGAGCAAGTGGGCCAGATTGAGTCACAAATTGGTGAAATCCTAAGTGATTTAGAATGGAAGGTCCTAAGTAGGTATGTAGAGGGGAAAAGTTATCAAGAGATTTCTGAAGAAATTCAAAGGGACTGTAAGTGTATAGATAATGCCTTACAGAGGGTTAAGAAAAAATTGGGTAAATTTTTAAATAAATAATGGACAATCTCGTATTGACAAAATTGAAATAAAGTAGTAAACTGTTTAACAGTTGGCCCACGTAGCTCAGTAGGCAGAGCACTTGCATGGTAAGCAAGAGGTCACCGGTTCGATCCCGGTCGTGGGCTCCATAATTTAAATGAAACACTAGGGTCAGTTTTCTTATACCAACCATAAAGGAGGAGAGAAAATGGCAAAGGAAAAATTTGAAAGAACCAAACCCCACGTTAACATTGGGACAATTGGTCACGTAGACCATGGTAAGACAACCTTAACAGCTGCTATTACTATGGTACTAAGCAAGAGATATGGTTCAGGTCAAGCCATTAGCTACGACAACATAGACAAGGCGCCTGAGGAAAGAGAAAGAGGAATCACCATTTCAACCTCTCACGTGGAATATGAAACGCCAAATAGGCACTATGCTCACGTAGACTGTCCAGGTCACGCTGACTATGTAAAGAACATGATTACAGGAGCGGCTCAAATGGATGGAGCTATCCTAGTAGTATCAGCAGCAGATGGTCCGATGCCACAAACTAGAGAACACATCCTACTATCAAGAAACGTTGGTGTACCCAAAATAGTAGTATTCCTCAACAAGGCAGATATGGTTGATGACGAAGAATTGATCGAACTAGTGGAAATGGAAGTAAGAGAATTATTAAATGAATATGATTTTGATGGAGATAATACCCCGATCGTAGTAGGTTCAGCCTTAAAGGCTATAGAAGAACCGGACGGACCTTGGGGTGACAAGATTATTGAGTTGATGGAAAAAGTAGATGAATACATTCCAGAACCTCAAAGAGAAACTGACAAACCATTCCTAATGCCAGTAGAAGACGTATTCTCTATAACAGGTAGGGGTACAGTAGCTACAGGTAGAGTAGAAAGAGGAACAATAAAAGTTGGCGATAACGTAGAAATCGTAGGTATGACAGATGAATCAAGGGTTGTAGTAGTAACTGGAGTAGAAATGTTCAGAAAGATGTTAGACGAAGCTTATGCTGGAGATAACATTGGAGCCCTATTAAGAGGTGTTCAAAGGAATGAGATCGAAAGAGGTCAAGTACTAGCAGCGCCAAATTCAATTGAACCTCATACTAAATTCGAAGCGGAAGTATATGTGTTGACTAAAGAAGAGGGTGGAAGGCACACACCATTCTTCAATGGTTACAGACCGCAATTCTATTTCAGAACTACTGACGTAACTGGAGATATCCAGTTACCTGAAGGTGTAGAAATGGTAATGCCAGGTGACAACGCTAAGTTTACTATAGAATTAATTACTCCAATTGCTATCGAAGAAGGACTTAGGTTTTCCATCCGTGAAGGTGGTAGAACGGTAGGTTCAGGAGTTGTTACTAAGATAATTGAATAATAATCAGAAAAAAGACTAGGTCTTTGACCTAGTTTTTTCCTGATTAATAGTATTAATAAGACTTTTCAAGTAAATAATAAATTATTGACATGTAATATTTTTTATGGTAGTTTATATTAGTACCATACCGTAGATTCTAGGATGTGTGACTAGTTTCATATTCAGATAGACAGATACCAGGTAGGAGGTGTGCCCGATGAGAGAAAGAATAATATTAGCTTGTACTGAGTGTAAGCAAAGAAATTATGTTTCTAAAAAGAATAAGCAGAAGACACCTGAGAGAATTGAACTTAAGAAATACTGCAAATTCTGCAAAACCCATACTGTTCATAAGGAAACAAGATAGATTATATGGAATGATTACTTAAGGATGTGAGGATGTTGGCGGCTCAAACTGAAAAAAACAAGGGTAAATTATCCAGCTATTTCAAAGGGGTAAAAGCTGAGATGAAAAAGGTCCTATGGCCTAATAGGAAAGAGCTAATCAATTTTACAGCAGTAGTAATTTGGATTAGTATCTTAATATCTGTAATCGTATATCTTCTTGATCTTGGCATACATGGAATATTACAGTTGTTTATATGATGTTTTTTTATTAAGGGAGGGAAGGACTTAGGTCCCGTTATATGACAGATAGGACTGAAAGTAGGGAGGAGCGGGCTAAAAAAGCCAAGTGGTATGTGGTCCATACTTACTCCGGTCACGAAAATAAGGTTAAAGCTAATCTTGAAAAGATGGTCGAAAATAGGGGCATGATTGATGATATCTTTGAAATAGTCGTGCCTACAGAAGAGTATGTAGACTCTAAATCAGGGAAGAAGACCATAAAGGAAAGAAAGAAGTTTCCAGGATATGTATTGGTGAAGATGATAGTCAATGACGAATCTTGGTACTTAGTTAGGAACACTAGAGGTGTTACAGGCTTCGTGGGGCCAGGATCTAAACCAGTACCCCTTATGGATCAAGAAGTAAAAGCATTGGGAGTTCTAGAAACGGCACTTCCCGCAGTTGATTTTAAGGAAAATGACTCCGTTAGAGTTATATCAGGTCCATTTGAAAACTTCATGGGAACTATCAACAGCATAAACATGGAAAAAAGAAAGGTTAAAGTATATGTTTCTATGTTTGGAAGGGAAACCTTAGTTGAGCTAGATTTCGACCAAATAGAAAAAGCTTAGCTTTAAAAGCAAATTTGCTTTTTAAATAGATTCAAGTAGTGGGAGGGTTATTCCCTATTAACCACAATGATATGAGGAGGTGGAAGTTAGATGGCAAAGAAAGTTGCAGCTGTAGTAAAATTACAAATACCTGCTGGTAAAGCAACTCCTGCACCACCTGTTGGTACTGCATTAGGACCTCACGGTGTAAATATTATGCAATTTACTAAGGAGTTCAATGCAAGGACAGCAGATCAAGCTGGAATGATAATACCAGTAGTGCTTACAATATATCAAGATAGATCCTTTACTTTTATAACTAAAACACCACCAGTAGCAATACTAATTAAGAAAGCTTTAGGTATTGAATCAGGTTCAGGAGAACCAAACAAGAACAAAGTTGGAAAACTATCTAAAGAAAAACTTAAAGAAATTGCTGAATTAAAGATGCCAGACTTAAACGCTGCTTCATTAGAAGCTGCTATGAGTATGGTTGCTGGTACAGCAAGAAGTATGGGAGTTGAAGTAGAACAATAATATAAATATGGTGGGAGGATTATCCGCTAAAACCACAAGGAGGAATCAAAATGGCTAAAAGAGGTAAAAATTATCAAGAAAGTGCTAAGCTTGTAGACAGAAATAAGTTATACGATCCAGTGGAGGCTATTGAGTTAGTTCAAAAAACAGCCAAAGCTAAATTTGATGAAACAGTTGAATTAGCTGTTAGACTTGGTGTAGACCCAAGACATGCTGACCAACAAGTTAGGGGTGCAGTAGTATTACCTCACGGTACAGGAAAGACTAGAAAGGTCCTTGTAATAGCCAAGGGAGACAAGCTAAATGAAGCTGAAGCTGCTGGCGCTGACTATGTTGGCGGTGAAGAAATGGTAGCTAAGATTCAAAACGAAGGTTGGCTAGATTTTGATGTAGTCGTAGCAACTCCAGATATGATGGGAGTAGTTGGTAGAATCGGTAGAATCTTAGGACCTAAAGGATTAATGCCTAACCCTAAATCTGGAACTGTAACTTTTGATGTTGAAAAGGCAGTTAAGGATATTAAGGCTGGTAAAGTTGAATACAGAGTTGATAAGGCAAGTATCATTCACGTTCCAATCGGAAAGGTTTCCTTTGGTACTGAAAAGTTAAAAGAAAACTTCGATACTATTATAGATGCTTTAATAAAAGCAAAACCAGCAGCGGCTAAGGGTAGGTACCTTAGATCTGTTACTATTTCCAGTACAATGGGACCTGGAATTAAGATAAATGGCCAAAGTTTAATGGAAAAATAATGTTGACAATAGGTTAACTTACTGATATAATAAATAAGTCAATTTAATAAATACCGTAGACAGTAGGGACCACCACTATGGTTTAAACATCCTACCGAGGTAGATGCTAATGTGATTTTGAAATTAGAGTCTCTTCGTATGTCTACGTAGAGACTTTTATTATATCTAAATCCTACGGGAGGTGAAGTGGGTGAGTGAAAAAAGCCTTCAAGCAAAGAAAGAAATAGTTGAAGAGATTAAAAGTAAAATCGAAAAGGCCGAATCAGTTGTTTTAGTTGATTATAGAGGCTTAAACGTAGAGCAATTAACAGAATTAAGGAAGCGCTATAGGGAAGCAAATGTTGACTATAAAGTATATAAAAACACTATGATGAGATTTGCTTTCAAAGATGCTGGTTATGAAGGATTTGAAGAATACTTAAAGGGACCATCAGCGATTGCTTTTGGTTATGATGACCCAGTACAAGTGGCTAAGATTACAGCAGAGTTTGCTAAGGAACATGATCAGCTTGAAATCAAGGCTGGTATAGTAGATGGCCAAATAGTAGGCATAGATGGAATTAAGAGCTTAGCCGAATTGCCATCTAGAGAAGTTCTTATTGCTCAAACTCTTGGTGGCTTAAATGCACCAATTCAAGGATTTGCTAATGTACTTCATGGTACAATCAGATCACTGGCTATTGTCTTAAATGCAATAGCTGAAGAAAAGGAAAAATCAGCGTAATTAAATACAAAAAATAAAAATGTGGAGGTATTATAAAATGGCAAGTGAAAAAGTGTTAAACTTAATAGAAGAAGTTAAGAATCTTACAGTTTTAGAATTATCCGAATTAGTTAAAGCTTTAGAAGAGGAGTTTGGCGTTAGCGCAGCTGCACCAATGGCAGTAGCAGCAGCACCAGCAGCAGCTGGAGCAGCACCAGCAGCTGAAGAAAAATCAGAATTTGACGTAATATTAGCTGATGCAGGAGCTCAAAAGATTAAAGTAATCAAAGTTGTAAGAGAACTTACAGGCTTAGGATTAAAGGATGCTAAAGAATTAGTAGACAACGCTCCTAAGGCTATTAAAGAAGGAGCTTCAAAAGAAGAAGCTGAAGAAATAAAAGCTAAATTAGAAGAAGCTGGAGCTACAGTAGAATTAAAATAGTTTAACCAATTAAAAAGGCTTTCATTATTGAGAGCCTTTTTATTTTTTTAAAATTAAGTAGGATGGTTATTTATGTAAAAGGATAAATTAATTGACAGGGACGGTTTATTGTGATATCATAATTTATTGCATAATAACGAATAATGTGATCTTTTGTATAAAGAAAGGCCTGGAGGGCAATATTAATAAATATGTAAATATGTCTGGAATGTATTACCAAAAGTGTTTAATGCTTTTGGATATTTTAGTTTAACGAGGGGTGAAGTTATTATATGGTACATCCTGTAACATATGGAAAGAGAGTCAGAATGAGCTACTCTCGTATTGAAGAAGTGTTAGATTTGCCAGACTTGATTGAGGTTCAAAAAAGTTCTTATAAGTGGTTTCTTGAAGAAGGTTTAAAAGAAGTTTTCGATGATATATCCCCTATTCAAGACTATACTGGAAATCTAATACTGGAATTTGTAAATTATCATATCGGTGATAATTTAAAATACGATGAAGATGAAGCAAGAGAGAGAGATGCCAACTACTCTGCACCATTGAAAGTAAAGGTAAGGCTTATAAACAAGGAGACAGGTGAGGTAAAGGAACAAGAGGTCTTCATGGGCGATCTGCCTCTAATGACTGCTAAGGGTACTTTTATTATCAATGGAGCTGAAAGGGTCGTAGTAAGCCAATTAGTGAGATCTCCAGGAGTTTATTATACCCGTGATATAGATAAATCAGGTAAAAGGCTATATTCGGCTACGGTTATTCCAAATAGAGGAGCATGGCTAGAATATGAAACTGACTCTAATGACGTAGTCTACGTTAGGATAGATAGAACTAGAAAGATTCCAATTACCATTTTGCTAAGAGCATTAAACATTGTTAGTAATACTGATATAACGGAGGTACTTGGAGAAACAGAACAGGTTTTAAAGACTTTGGAAAAGGACACTACAACTACAGCCGATGAAGCATTGATAGAAATCTATAAGAGACTTCGTCCAGGCGAACCACCTACAGTAGATAGTGCCAAGTCCTTAATCCATAATATGTTCTTTGA
>JAAYLY010000039.1 GCA_012521625.1 Tissierellia bacterium
GTAACTTTACAGGAAAAACTGTTTTTGTCAAAGGAGACAATTAACGAACTTTTGGGCTACTTTGTCTCTTCTTTGCCCGATTATATCAAGGCAAAGCTATCAGTTGTTTCCTGCGAAAGTTGATTAAGTTAATATATAAATGGTTTCTCTATAAAAAAATATAAAAAATATTTTGATTTAAATTCTACTAAACATACAACAAATTTATAAAAATCATATAATGGCAATATTTTTAAATAATTGCCTATAAGAAATTATATTTTATATAATATCAGCTTTCTTTTCCTTTGTCAACACCTTTTTTATTTTTACCTTCACCCTTAATCCCTTTTCTCTTTTTCCTGCTCTAACTATGTAACCTGAAAATAAAGTTCTTCAACGCCCATCCCTCCAAACCCTCCATTTTCCTACATCCCATTTTATCCCAGAAAATAAAGTTCTTCAAGGAATTGAAGCAGGAAGAAGGTTAAAAAACAGGTTTAAGAATGAAGGAAATCAAGGAATTTCAAGGGGTTAAAGGAATTAAGGAGAAAAAAGAAGAAAAAGAAAGGGAAAAGACAAATGAAAATAAAGTTCTTCAAAAGAAACCAGGATTAAGGTGGGAAGGAGTAAGGGAATAAGGCAATGAAGTTGTAGCAATTCCAATTGGTTGAAGGGTAAGAGGAAAGAAAAAGGGAATAAAAAAACAGGAGATTTCTTGGATTTTAATCTAAGATTTCTCCTGCTTTGAAGAACTTTATTTACTTGTTGAAGAACTTTATTTTATGGTGACAAGTAGATAAAAAACTTTTATAACTCCCTTCTATTTTCCATGGCCTTGCTTAGGGTAACCTCATCAAAGTACTCTAAGTCACCACCAACTGGTATACCATGGGCTATTCTAGTTACCCTAACCCCCAGGGGTTTAATTAGCTTTGATAGATAGAGGGCTGTAGCCTCCCCCTCTACAGTAGGGTTGGTTGCCAGGATTACCTCCTTAACTTCCCCACTGGATAATCGGTTTAGTAATTCCCTTACCCTAATGTCGTTGGGACCTACGTTGTCCATGGGGGATATGACTCCATGAAGGACGTGGTACTGACCCTTAAATTCCCTGGTCCTCTCCATGGCTATGATGTCCTTAGCCCCTTCCACCACACAGATAATGGATTTATCCCTCTTACTATCTTCACATATATGGCAAGGATCCATATCTGTTAAATTGTAACATATGCTACAGAGGCTAATTTTTTCCTTGGCGTTTATTATGGCCTTGGATAGTTGTTCAACCTCCAGGGTATCCATCTCCAATATGAAGAATGCAAGTCTCTGAGCAGTCTTCCTACCTATACCTGGCAGCTTAGACAACTGTTCAATGAGATTTGCTATAGGTAATGCATACTGCTCCATCTATATTCCTCCTGTTAGAATCCTGGTAGATTTAGTCCACCAGTTAATTTACTCATTTCTGAGCTAACCATCTCCTCAGCCTTCCTCATGGCTTCGTTTACAGCTGCTATGATTAAATCCTGTAGCATTTCCACATCCTCTGGATCTACTACAGATTCATCAATTGTCAAATCCAACAGTTCCCTCTTGCCATTGACCTTGGCAGTAACTGCTCCTCCACCTGCAGAGGCTTCTACCTCCTTTTCCTCCAATTCCTTTTGCATCTGCTCCATCTTCTTCTGCATCTTTTGCATCTGTTTCATCATTTGATTTATATTTCCACCCATACCAGGAAATCTTCCTCTTGCCATCTTCATTCTCCTTTCTTAATTTATTTCTACTATATCTTCTCCAAAAAAGTCTATGACTTTTTTAATAGGGTCATCTTTACTAGTATCCTTCTTTACTTCCTTCCTTCTAACTATGTCCCCTTCCATGATGAAGTTTACGCTTAAATTCTTTTTAAAGTAAGTGGATAGGGTCTGCTCTACAAAATCCTTATTATCCTTCTTACTTATGGCCTGTAGATGGAAACCGAAGTTATCCTTATAAGCTATGGTTAATTGGTTATTTTCAAAGGATATAAGCTCCCCTTCTATTAAAAGAGCATATACACTGATCTTAGCCGTTTTTATCCTTTGTAGGATATTGGACCAGTGCTCTTGAATAGTTTGTAGGGTAATCTCCTTGCCATCATCTACATTAGAGTTTACCATTTCTTCCTGGGATTTTTCTACAAAATCCTTATGAGCTTTAGTCTTATAAATATTGTTATCCTCACTAGCTGATGGCCTATCTAGATTTTCACTTTTTCCAGTACTGGATTTTGAAGCTATATTGCTGTTTATACTTGTACTGGCACTAGTATTTATATTTTCACTGATACTAGAAGGAGGATTTGTACTTGTAATTGTATCAACATTTCCAGCCCTATTGAAGTCTACAGGCCCTATACCCTTTTCTAAACGCTGGATTCTTTCTAATAGGCTTAGTTCATCCTTGGCCTTAATCAGCTTAATAGTAGCCATCTCCAGTATTATCCTAGGTTGGGATGACCATTTGGCTTGGCTTTCAGCTTCTGTAAAGATTTCCAAAGCCTTTAGGATATAATCCATATCCATGGAATTGCTTTGGTCTATATATTTATCTATATTATCTAAATCCAGTAAGGACCTGGGATCCCTGGTGGATTTTACCACCATTAAGTTCCTAAAGTGGTCTATTAGGTCCTTAATAAACTGATGGACATCCTTACCATTCTGTATAATTTCATCTATGCTGTTGAGGGCATCTTCTACCCTCCTGCTATTCACATCATCTATCAGCTTAAAGAGTATATCCTTATTGGCTATGCCTAGGATCTCTATGGCATCTTCATAAGCTATCTTATCCTGGCTAAAGGATATACATTGGTCCAGTAAACTCAAGGCATCCCTCATGGCCCCTTCGGAATTGCGGGCAATGAGCTTAAGGACCTCATCATCTACCTCTATATCAAAATCCTTCAGGATATTTTTCATATTTAAAAATATATCTTGATTAGTTATCCTTTTAAAATCAAATCTTTGACATCTGGAAAGTATAGTCTGGGGCAACCTTTCAGGTTCTGTAGTGGCTAGGATAAATATAAGGTGTTTTGGAGGCTCTTCCAAGGTCTTAAGGAGTGCATTAAAGGCGCCCTTGGATAACATATGTACCTCGTCTATTATATATACCTTATATTTAAGCTTAGAAGGTGGATATATGACCTTCTCCCTCAGGTCCCTTATGTCCTCTACGCTGTTGTTGCTGGCCGCGTCCATTTCAATTACATCCATTATGGTTTCCTCTAGGATTCCTATACAATTTTCACATTCATTACAGGGATTACCATCCTTTGGATTTAAGCAGTTAACGGCCCTGGCAAAGATCTTAGCTGCTGATGTCTTCCCCGTCCCCCTAGTTCCAGAAAAAAGATAGGCATGACCAATATTTCCCTTTTCTATTTGATTCCTAAGGGTTGTGGTTACGTGATTTTGACCTAATAACTGATCAAAGGTCTTAGGTCTATAGCGCCTATATAGTGCTTGATACATGGATTTCACCTACAATTTATTAATATATATTATTATAACAGAAAAGGACTTCATTTAACACCATTATCTTAAAAGATAGTGTCAAGTAATTGTTGGAAAACAAATAAAAAATAATTTTCAAAATAATATTAGAATAATAACTCCATAATCATATAATGTAATAATTTGTAATTTTAATTTTGCTTTACCTTAATAAA
>JAAYLY010000252.1 GCA_012521625.1 Tissierellia bacterium
AAAACAATATTAACAAACTTATACTTATACCTTCAAGTGGAGGGGTTTTTGAAGTCACACTAAATGGAGAGCTTATATTTTCAAAAAAGGAATTAGACAGATTCCCTGAGGAAAATGAAGTAGAAGACAAAATCAGAAAGCTTATGGAAAAAATGTCCTAAAGGAAGAGCCATTAAGCTCTTTCTTTAGGATATTTTTATTTTCACCCCCATTTCTTTCACCCTTTTCCTGTTTTGCAATTCCTCTACCCTCATATGAAACTTCTACAGATGTTTTTTTTCATAAACAAAAATCATTGAAAACCTTATTGACAAAATACATATATTGTTATTTAGTTAATTACACAAGTAACTAACCGACTAACCTATGGAGGAGGTGGCCAATTGCTTGACATCAATTCAGATAAATCAATATATATACAGATAGCTGAGATTATTGAAAACGAAATACTGTCCGGAAATCTAAAGGAAGAGGACCAAGCACCTTCCACAAATCAGTTTGCTAAGGTCTATCAGATCAATCCTGCAACAGCAAGAAAAGGGCTCAATATATTGGTAGATGAAGAAATACTCTATAAGAAAAGGGGGCTTGGCATGTTTGTATCAAAGGGAGCCAGAGAAAAAATATTAAAAAAAAGGCAAAGGGCTTTCTTTCAGGAAGTATTGCCTAAGGTAATAGACGAGGCTAAAAGGCTTGAAATACCCATAGATGAATTAATAGAAAATATTAAAAGTCGTGAAGGAGGAAATAAGGTTGATTGAAATAAAAAATCTTTATAAATCCTATGGCAAAACAGAGGTCTTAAAGGGCATTAATTTAAACTTAGAAGAAAATAAAATATATGGACTTCTTGGAAGAAATGGAGCCGGAAAAACCACCCTGTTAAACATTATTTCCAATCAAATACGCAAAACAAGTGGTGAAGTTAAGCTGTATGGAGAGAATGTGTTTGAAAACCCCAAACAGGTAGAGAATATATGTATTGTAAAGGACAGCGGATTTGGCATGGAGGAAATTAAGGTAAAGAAAATATTTGAAGCCGCCAGAATGCTTTATAAAAACTGGGACGAGGAATACAAAAACCAACTGGTGAAAGAGTTTGACCTAAATGTAAGAAAGAAATACAATAAGCTTTCCAGAGGCAATCAAACAAAGGTGGGGCTTATTGTGGGATTGGCATCAAGAGCAAAGCTGACAATATTTGATGAGCCTTCCTTGGGATTGGATGCTGCTACCAGATATAAATTCTACAATCTACTTTTAGAGGATTTCGAGAATAATCCAAGAACAATAATAATATCAACACATTTAATTGATGAGGTTGCAAATCTGTTTGAAGAAGTAATAATACTAAAGGATGGTCAGGTTTACATTAAGGATGAGGTTGCAAATATATTAAAGAAGGGCTATTTCTTGAATGGAAAGGAAGAGAACATTATTCCAGTCATAAGGAACAAGAACATAATCCATAGGGAAGAATTCGGCAACTCCATAATTATAGGCATTTTCGATGATTTAGATGAAAAGGAAAAATCAATGTTAAAGGAAAACAATGTGGAAATAAGCCAGATACCATTACAAAAGCTGTTCATATATCTAACTGAAAATCTCTATAAAGGAGGTAATATAAATGGATAGTCTAAAAAGAACAATGAAATATCAACTTAATGAAACAATTAAAGGATTAGCCATATTTTTAGGAATACTTCTATTAGTGGATATAATAGGCTTTGTCTCTAATATCCGCTACAATAATATTTGGAGCTTTGGAATACATGCCGATACAGAAATGTCCGTTATTGGAGGAAATATTATGGCAATAATCATATTCTTTATAGCCTACAGCTATTCTATATACTATGAAGACTTTCCAATAGCCATATGCCTTAGTGTAACCCGCAAGGACTATTACAAATCAGTGGTTCTGCACAATGTTATAGTGGCATTTGTAATATCATTATTTCAGGGAGTGCTTTTTAAAATTGAGCCTTACCCTATCAGAGCCGCAGGAATAAATCCATTGCAGGATTTTATAGTGCTTAATACAGAAACTGACAGTTTGATATACATTGTATTGATTATGTTTGTAGCCTTTTTGGTTTACATGTCCTTCTGGAACCTAGTTGCAGCTTTAAACTACAAGTTTGGATATAGGTTCTGGATAGTAGTGGTAGCATTGTTTATTTTTATGATAAGGTTCAACTTCCTTGGTTTCTTGCTTGATTTCTTAGATATCATGTTTTCTAGTAGATGGATAGAGCATAATTTGAATTTGTTCTTAGGAATATTCTTCGGGATAGGTGCTGTTGTCTGCTATGTAGTAAGCTATTTTATAACTTTAAATACCAATGTTAAACATAGAGTAGGGTAATAAAATATTATTGAACCTTTTTAACTCTTTGTACGACTAAATATATGAAAGCAGCTTTCAGAGGAGGGGATATATATTGGAATCTTAAATATTGATGATGGTTTTGAAAGAATCTTCAACAAAGCAGTATCAGGAAATGTAAATGCCTTTGAAAGTTTGATGAATCCATATATGAAGATTCTATACAACTATATCCTCTCAAATGTTTCTAATACAGAAGACGTAAAGGATATATTTCAGGAAACAATGCTAGCCATATGGCAAGGCCTAAAGAGCTTTAACAGAAATTCCTCTTTTAAAACTTGGATTATCGGTATTGCTAAATACAAGGTAGCTGATTTCTACAGAAAGAGTTACAAAAATAGTAGCCTTCAGACTATTTACAGCGAGAATATTGCCAATATACATGAATCTAATGATTATATAAGTGATGTTGTTAATCGAGTTGACCTGGGAAATTCTATGGAATCATTGCCTAAAAAGGATAGAGAATTATTGTTTCTAGTATTCAGTGCACAGCTTACCTATAAGGAAATAGAAAAGATTACTGGAATACCAGAAGGCACTATTAAGAGCAGAATATATTATTTAAAGGATAAACTTCGTCCTTTATTGAAGGAAAGAGGTGTTTGAGATGGATGATAGATGCTTAATGATGAAGGATTACATTATAGAATATGTACAAGGTAGCTTAAGGGATGAAGAAAAACTAATGCTTATAAGTCATCTTAAATACTGTCTTCAGTGTAGAGAGGAATTAGCAATAACAGTAAAATTATCTAGACTAATTATCAGTCAGGAGAAAAAAGTTCCTAAAGACATTAAAGATACAGCATTTTCTTTAGTCAAAGTAGACAATAAAAATAATACATTATCTAATATAAGAACTTCTTTAGAACCTTTAGACCAGGTTTATCAAGCGTTAATCACAACTAAAAAGTCAATTAAACTTGCATTCCAATTTATATAAGGAGGTTGATAAAATGGCAGATTTTAAGACAGATGGTGATATGAAAGGACTAGCTGAGGTGTTGGATACAGTTTCTGAAAAAGTACCTAAACTAATAAAGGAGATAATAGGTACACTTTATTCACCTGAAGCAGGTAAAAACATGGGTAAGGCTGTAGGTAGCCTATATAAGGAGCTTTTAGACTCAGGAATACCAGAGGATGTAGCTCTGGACATGGCAAAAAGCTACATGATATCCATGAAAGACTTTTCAAATATAATGAAATAATAGGTTGATTACATCATGATTAACATTTTTAGATGGATTAAGATAGTACTTAGGATAATAATATTATTTGTAGCCTTGCCATTCATGTTAATCTATCTTCTAGTAAAGCAAAGCTTATTTAAATCTATTTTTAAAAGACAGTTAAGTTCTATTGGCGTAGATAAATATGCAATAGAGAGCCTGTCCAAAGAGTTGAATCTACTATCAGTATTGAAGTTTGTAGGTAAGTGATATAGTTGATACTATATAGACTTCATTAAAGAAAAAAGGTCTTCTTGCTATTACATAGCAAGAAGACCTTTTTATATTTTATTAAGCTTCCATGAACATCTTTATATCGTCTTCAACGTTTGAGATTGTTCCTATTCCGAAGTTTTCTACCAATACTTTAACTACATTTGGTGATAGGAA
>JAAYLY010000253.1 GCA_012521625.1 Tissierellia bacterium
TGAGTTTGGTAGGACCATCCTAGTAGTTATTCACGATATCAACTTTGCGGCCAAATATTCCGATAGGATTTGTGCCATGAAGGATGGGCAAATCGCCGCCTTTGGAAGGGTGGAGGAGGTAATGGATTCCAAGCTATTATCAGATATCTTCGATACTAAAATTGAAATCATCCATGGTCCCTATGGACCAGTAGCCATATATTAAACTAAATCAGCCGGTACCTTAATATATTTCATTTATTCATTTATATAAGAAGGCTTGAATAATTTAAAATTGGCATAAATAAGTAATTCCATAAAAAAGAAAAGCCAAGGGTCTACCTTACCCTTGGTTTTTCTTTTTTTACATTTACATCTGCCTAATATCAATGTCTTAACTGCCGGACCAGTAGGGGGAATGATGACTAGAAAATTAGTTGAAATTGGCCAAAGGCAATTAATCAATAAGAATAGGGACCTATAATAGATTTTTAGAGGTTGATTATGCAGAAAACAGATCCCAATGCCTTAAAGGCTCTAAATGAGTATCAGATGGAAATTGCCAAGGAATTTGAAGAAGGCTTTAACAAAGAAGAAGATAAACCTGAAGTCTTGAAATACCCCTTCCTAGCTGGTCCCAGTGGAGGCTGGATTTTAAGAGAATTGATAAATAGAAAATAATATATAAATCTGCTGTGATTAAAATGCCCTCTTTGGAGGGTTTTATTTATGGTATAATATACCATTATACTAGATAAGGAGATTGTCATGGAGAAATTATATCTTGGAATACTTTATTCAATCTTAGCAGGAATCATCGTTTCTACCCAAAATGTATTTAGTGCTAGAATCAGCGAGAAGATGGGTATGTGGGAAACTACCTTCGTAGTACACTTGGTAGGCCTTATTTTTGCCTTAGCTATGGTAGTAATCTTTGGTGAAGGTAATATTAAAAATATTGCTGAGGTAAAGAAGGTATACCTATTGGCTGGAGTCCTGGGGGTCTTCATCATTTTTTTAGTTGCCAATAGCGTTACCCTATTAGGTGCCTCCTTTGTGGTATCCCTAATGGTAATCTCTCAACTGGCCTTTGCAGCAGTAATAGATGCCT
The DNA here is from genome assembly GCA_012521625.1 of Tissierellia bacterium. Classification (GTDB taxonomy): domain Bacteria; phylum Bacillota; class Clostridia; order Tissierellales; family Tissierellaceae; genus JAAYTL01. The sequence goes on from JAAYLY010000253.1 coordinate 1,091, forward strand.
TAGGATTATTTGGCAATGAAAAAATCCCTTTTGATTTTACTAAATTCCTTGGTCTAATTCTGATGATAATAGGTGTTATCGTTTTTAAACTAAAGGGTTGATGTAAATTTTACTAGGATAAATATAAGCTATACTAGGAAAAATAATATTGGACTTAGGTCAAGTTAATACTTGACTCTGGACCTAAAAATCAAAGAAGAGGAGAGGAATATGGCCAATAGACCTAATCCAGATGATAGAAGTGACAATGTGGAGAAGCTACAAGAGCAGATAGATAACACCATAAAGAACTATAGGTTAGCCGAAGACATGATCAGGTTAACCGACAATGAGAAGACTAAGAGGGAGTTAGGGGAAAAGAACAAGAGAAGGCTTGAATCCCTAAAGGGTATGAAAAAGGAGATTAGGGAGGAAGCCTTACACGCTAGGAAAATGGATAACTTTAGTTAGTTCTAAAAGAATCTTTGCCTTTAGGCAGAGATTCTTTTATTTTATATTCCTACTACATTCCACATATCTTAAGATAAGTAAAAAAATATAAGGGATCAATGTTTTAGATATCCCTATGCAGATATTATGCTAATGGGTTTATGTAGTAAATGGATGTAAAAATATAAAAAACACCTAAGTCAAGCTTAGGTGTTTTTTTCTATACGTTGAATCTAAATAGAACCACATCTCCGTCCTTCATAAGGTAATCTTTACCCTCTACCCTAACTAGGCCCTTTTCCCTAGCAGCTGCTATACTGCCACAGGCCATTAGGTCATCAAAGGATATGACTTCCGCTCTGATAAAGCCCCTTTCCATATCGGAGTGGATTTTACCAGCGGCTTGTGGTGCTAGGGTACCTTTTTTAATGGTCCATGCCCTAGTTTCTTGTGGACCAGCTGTTAGGTAGCTAATTAGCCCAAGTAGGCTGTAGCTGGCTTGAATCAGCTTATCTAACCCTGATTTTTCTAGGCCTAATTCCTTTAGGAATTCCTTCTTTTCTTCATCCTCTAGCTGGGCTATTTCTTCTTCTATAGCAGCACAAACTACTATAACTTCTGCATTTTCCGCTGCTGCATACTCCTTAACCCTTTTAACGTACTCATTATCATCTTCAGCTATTAGATCATCTTCATTTACGTTGGCCACATAGATAACAGGTTTTGAGCTTAATAGGTTATAGCCTTTAATCAATTGCTCCTCATCATCAGATAGGTTCATGCTCCTGATAGATTTTCCTTCCTCTAAGGCCTTTAATACCTCTTTAATTAAATCTACTTCCTTTAGAAGTTCCTTATTACCCTTAGCTGCCTTTGTAGTCCTTTCTAACCTTCTTTGTAGTAATTCCATATCGGAAAACATCAATTCCAAGTTGATGGTCTCTATATCCCTGATAGGGTCTATGCTACCATCTACATGGACTATATCAGCATTTTCAAAACACCTGACCACATGGACTATGGCATCTACTTCCCTAATATGGGAAAGGAATTTATTACCTAACCCTTCTCCCTTACTTGCACCCTTTACTAATCCTGCAATGTCACAGAATTCAATTATGGCCGGTATTATCCTTTTAGACCCGTATATAGCTGCTAATTTTTCCAACCTATCGTCAGGTACTTCCACTACCCCAACGTTAGGTTCGATGGTACAGAAGGGATAGTTGGCGGCCTCAGCTCCAGCTTCCGTTATAGCATTGAATAAGGTACTCTTACCTACATTTGGTAATCCTACTATTCCAAGTTTCATCTATTCTTTCCTTTCTATATAATAAATTATCTTTAGTTACCTATTTTTCCACAATAATATATTATACTATATTAATCAAGAAGCTGCAAAAGAAATAAAAAATATTCCGCCAACTAGGTGGTATAATATTAATTGATTAGGATTTCTAGCTTAAAGTAAACTAGCTTGTATTTACTATTTATTTAATATAAAATATTATTAACTATTTAGATGGAGTGATTTTTTTGACAGAAAAGCATTTTAACTTAGCAGGAGAAGGTTGTGAAATCCTAGTACCCTTCAATGATAGGAAACCTTTAGCAGAGATTGAAAGGAGTATTATAAAGACTTATAGAAAACACATATGGAGTAAGTTTATAAAAGCCATAAAGGAGTATGAGCTGATTGAGGATGGGGATAAGATAGCTGTAGCCATCTCAGGGGGCAAGGATAGCCTGCTGATGGCAAAATTATTCCAGCAACTCCATAGATACGGCAGGAAGAACTTTGAGGTGGAATATATAGCTATGGATCCAGGATACCATCTGGAGATTAGGAAGCTACTGGAAGATAATTGCCAGTATTTAAACATACCAGTAAAGATCTATGATTCAGACGTATTTGAGGTAGCCGACCGAATAGCCTCTGATTATCCCTGCTATATGTGTGCTAGGATGAGGAGGGGATTCTTATATGCTAAGGCCCAAGAGTTAGGTTGTAATAAGTTGGCCCTAGGTCATCATTTTAACGACGTAATAGAGACTACCCTCCTTAACCTTTTATGTGCAGGAAGCATTAAGACCATGATGCCTAAGTTGAAGGCTCAAAACTTTGAAAATATGGAGCTTATAAGGCCTTTATACCTAATAGAGGAGGAATATATTAGGAGGTTTATCCAAAACAGCGGTATCTGGCCCTTAAATTGCGCTTGTATGGTTGCGGCTAAGAAGATTGGTAACAAGAGGTTTGAAATCAAGGCCTTAATTGAAGAACTAAAAGAAAAATTCCCAAATGTGGACATCAACATCTTCAGGGCCCTGGAAAATATCAATGTAGATGGAATTCTAGGCTGGAAGAAGGATGGAGAAAAATACTCCTTCCTAGATGAATATTAAAAATGTATATAAATCAATAATGGATATAAATGATAGCTATAGGTGGTTTTTATTTCCTAGGGGAAAATAAAATTAGGCTGGTGAATCTACAGTTGGAAAGGGAAAAAATATTAAA
>JAAYLY010000254.1 GCA_012521625.1 Tissierellia bacterium
CATCCAAAGTTTACGGCATCCCTATAATGATCTTGTTATTAGGCCTGGTATTTTGGATTACCATAGAAGGGGCCAATTATCCATCGGACCTATTGGCTAAGGGCCTATTTTACTTGGAGGACAAATTAAGTGCACTACTAAATCTTATTGGTCTACCTAAGAGGGTCCACGACCTTTTAGTTTTAGGGATTTATAGAACCCTAGCCTGGGTAATATCTGTAATGCTGCCGCCAATGGCCATCTTTTTCCCCCTATTTACAATCTTGGAGGATTTAGGATATTTACCCCGCATAGCCTTTAACCTAGACCATTTCTTCAAAAAGGCCTGTGCCCATGGCAAGCAAGCCTTAACCATGTGTATGGGTTTTGGTTGTAATGCTGCAGGGGTTATATCCTGTAGGATTATTGATTCACCAAGGGAGCAGCTTATAGCCATAATTACTAATAATTTTGTACCCTGTAATGGCCGTTTTCCTACTTTAATCGTCCTATCAAGTATTTTCCTTGCCCCTTCAGCTAGGGGAAATACTTCCTATATAGCCGCCATCTTCGTATTACTGGCCATCATCCTAGGAGTTGTAATTACCCTATTTGTATCTAAGCTCTTGTCCAAAAGTATTTTAAAGGGGCTTCCTTCCAGCTTTATCCTGGAGCTACCACCCTATAGGAAGCCCCAGGTTGGCAGAATCATAGTCCGCTCCATCTTCGACCGGACCCTTTTCGTCTTAGCTAGGGCTGTAATGGTGGCTGCTCCTGCCGGCCTTGTCATCTGGAACATGGCTAATATAACTATAGGTGAATACAACATCTTAACCCACTGTGCTCAATTTCTAGATCCCTTCGCCAGGCTTATAGGCTTAGACGGCTATATATTGATGGCCTTTATATTAGGTCTACCAGCCAATGAAATAGTTATACCAGTCTTAATCATGGCCTATATGTCTAAGGGGTCCCTGATAGAACTTACTAATCTGGCTGAAATAAAGCAGCTCTTTATAGATAACGGCTGGACCTGGCTTACAGCCCTATGTACCATACTATTTTCCTTAAACCATTGGCCCTGTGGCACTACCCTTTTAACCATAAGAAAGGAAACCCTAAGTGCCAAGTGGACCTGGGTCTCCTTCCTAGTTCCAACCCTAACTGGTATAATTCTATGTTTTATAGTGACCCAAGGCTCTAGGTTATTGGGGCTGGTATAGTAATATACTATATTTAAAAAACTATGAAGTTAAGATATACAATAGTCTAATAAAGGGCTGTTTCATAACTATTTAGAAATTATGAAACAGCCCTTTGGCTTTCTTTAAAATTATTCTTTAAATTGTTGAGCAAACCTTCTTCCAAACTCATAGCATTCTTTAATTCCTTCTTCATCTGGATTCCACAGTATCCTTGGTCCACTTTCTAGTACTTCTAACTTAGCATCCTTTAACTTTTCTTCTATTATCTTAACACTCTCTCCAGACCAACCATAGGATCCAAAGGCAGCAGCCTTTTTATTCTTAAAGCCTAGGCCTCTGATCATCTCTAAAAGACCACCTGTAGCATTCATGATTCCCTTGTTAACTGTAGATGAACCGAAAAGGATACCCTTAGATCTAAATAATTCAGTTATAATATCATTCTTATCCGTCTTAGCTGCATTATATAATTTAACCTTTACTGAATTATCCACTGATTTTATACCATCAGCTATAGCTTCTGCCATCCTCTTAGTTGCATTCCACATAGTGTCATATACTAGGGTTATTTGGTTTTCCTGATAGGCATCCGCCCATTCTAGATATTTTAGTACAATTTGTGAAGGATTATCCCTCCAGATGATACCATGGCTTGTGGCGATCATATTTAAGGGTAGTTCCATAGCCAGTACTTCCTTGATCTTGTTGGTAACTAGTGCACTAAAGGGGGTTAGTATATTAGCATAGTACTTGATGGCCTCTTCATATAGTTCACACTGGTCTACTAGGTCGTTAAACATCAGTTCTGAAGCATAGTGCTGCCCAAAGGCGTCATTGCTGAATAGAATGGCCTCACTATCCATATAGGTCATCATACTATCTGGCCAGTGTAACATCCTAGCTTCTACAAAGGTTAGGGTTGATTCGCCTATATTTAAGGTATCTCCAGTCTTTACCTCTACAAAGTTCCAATCTTCATGGTAGTGGCCCTTTAAGGTCTTAGCTCCGTTGGCTGTACAATAGATAGGCGTATCTGGAATCTCCTTCATCAATAGTGGTAAAGCTCCACTATGGTCTACCTCTGAATGCTGGATAATTATATAATCTATTTCCTTTAAGTCGATTTCTTCTTTTAGATTCCTAACGAATTCATCTGCGAAGGGTGTCCAGACCGTATCGATGAGAACCGTCTTTTCATCCCTAATCAAATAAGAATTATATGAAGAACCTTTAAAAGTGGAATATTCATCCCCGTGAAATCTCCTCAATTCCCAGTCTATTTTGCCTACCCAGCTTACCTTATCTGTTAGTTTAAAAGCCATAATTTTACCTCCTACCTTTTAATCACTTTATAATTCAATACCCACAGTAAATGGATTATATTTACATTTTTAAGGATTTAGGTATTTCTTTTCCAAGTCTTCCAATAGGGAAAGATATTTTTCCTGTAGACCTTGCTCACTTGCTTTGGCCTCAATCCTTTCACATTCTTCTTCTATATAGGACTTACTGTCTTCCTTCAACATGTTCTCTGCAAATCTGTACATGGCCGTATTTTCCTTTTCAATATGCCTATCTAATAGGTCAGCATAGCAGATGGCATTGGCTATAATATCTAGCCTTGCCCTATCGTCCCCTTCCCTATAGGCTTCTACGGCCTTCTCAAGCTTGGAAACATAAAGTCTACCTGAGTCGTGTTCTATATACATGCCGGTTATGGCACCAGATTCAGCCAATTTTTGTATCTCCTTATTCATAGTTTTAAATAGGATATCCTCTTCCTTACCATGATGGTGTTTATCTGCATATGTCCTTATAAAATCGATTATCTTAGTAATATCCTCTAGGTCAAAGTCTCCTAAGGTCAATACCCTATAGGAAAGCTCCCTTATTACCTTCAACATCCTCCTTATATTTGCATGTTCCTCTACCATTATATCTATAGCTTCCATTATCTTACCTCCATTTATTCTATTTCCTCTAGTGCCCTTTCATTTAAGATTACGATCTTTCGATGGCCTATTAACTCGATTATGCCCAGCTCCTGAAAGGCGGATAATTTTCTACTTAAGGTCTCCTGGCTCATGCCTATATTAGAAGCTAGATCCTTTTTGGTTATCTCTAATTTTATAACCCCTTTACCATCGGCTAAATCCAACAAGGTTTGGGCTAGTCGTTTCTCTACTGAATAATGGTTAATATTCTCTATTAGGTTCTCAGCCCTTTCAAGCCTTTTACTAAGCTCTTCCATGATTTTAAAGCTGATGGAGGGATATTTAACCATAAGCTCCTTCAACTTATGTCCATCTATTATGCACATATTGGCCCTTTCGACTACCTCCCCATAATCCTTAACAGGTTCCGAACTAAAGAGGGATAGCTCACCCATAAATTCACCAGGACCCAGGACCCTGATTACCTGTTCTTTACCAGATTCGGTAAATCTACTGATTTTTACCTTGCCTGTATGAATAACATACAGCTTCTCACCCTTATCCCCGGCCTTATAGACCATTTCACCCTTCTCATAAACCCGATCCTTGGTTATTGCCCTAACTTCCAGCATTTCCTCTTCAGTTAGGTTGCTAAATATGGGAACTAATTTGATGCAATTATTTTCATTGTTGCAACAACTACATGTCAACCTACTCACCCTTTAAACTTTACAATTATTACTGTTATTATACCCATTAAGAACTACTTTAATTTTTAATCCTAATTTATAATCATATTATATTATTAATGAATATCTATTTAATTGACCCAGGTCAATTTTGCAAAAAAACCCATATATTTTACAATTTAATTACATTATCCATAATCCATATATAAATAGTAAAATCTGTGGTATATTAATCTTAAGGAAGGTGAGAGACATGAAGGTCTATATCAAAAAAATTACTTTTATTTTAGTACTATTATTAGGATTTGCCCTGGTAGGATGTAACAGGGAAGCACCACAGGCTCAAGTAGGTGAAGAGCTAACCCTAAACGCTGGAATTGCCCATTCTAAATATGTGGAAGATGATAAAAATTATATTGAAATAAGCATTGATGGTGGGGATTTAAAATTACAAGTGGAAGACGACACCCTATTTGATTCCTTAATGGAGGATGAGTTTTATCTCTTTGCCTACAATAAGGACAATGTAATCAAGGATATTGAAGTTAACAGCTATTTAAAGGATCTAGTCTTAGATTCTATGAAACAGCCTGTAGATGATGATATGGAATTACAAGGAATTAAGGCCCAAGACCCAGTTTCAACAGATGATTTGACCCTGCTAGATGAATATATCATCGACTTCAACCAGGACGGTTTTGAGGAGAGGATCAGCATGTACGTTTCAGCTGGCAGAGATGAAAGCGGGGAGATCATGTGGGATGACGGACAGAGATGGCTTTTGGTAGTCCATGGTGACGGTAAGGATTTCGTCCTGTTTGACGACTATGTCCAATTAGGTACTATCCATTTTAATGTCTTAACAGAAGAGGATGACTTCTATATAACTACTATAAGCAGTAGAACCGCCAACTTTGCCGTTACCCAATATGAATACCATAAAGAGCAAGACCTATTTATTCAAAGGACCCCAATAGCAATAGAAGGAAATGTAAATATGCTTCACAGCTCCAGTGGATATTAAATTTAGAAGGGGCTGGTTCATAACTAAAAATAGTTATGAACCAGCCCCTCTATCTTTTCAATTGTCTTCTTCAATTATCTTCTACCCTAGTCTATAAGCTCAATTAAATCTCCTTCCCTAACTATTCCACCCTTTATTACCTTGGTGAATATGCCTTCCGTTGGCATAATACATTTTCCTACCTTACGGGATATTTCACATCCAGTATGACATTTCTTACCGATTTGAGTTAGTTCTTGTATAGTTTCCCCTATCTTAAACCTGGTCCCTATGGGAAAGGAGTAAAGATCTATACCTTCTGTTGTTATATTTTCTGCAAAGACTCCAGGCGATAGGTTATCTACACCCATCTCCTCCATCTTATTTATACTTTCAATACCTAAAAGGCTTACCTGCCTATGCCAATTTCCACCATGAGCATCGTCCTTTAAGCCAAAGTTTTCTATAAATAAGCCTTCTTTTATTGGCTTTTTAATTACTCCCTTTTTATCGGAAATATTTACCGAAATGACCTTACCAACTGCTTCCTTTCTCACATAATCACCTGACTTTCCACCAGTCTTTTTCATCAACCTAATATCCTTTATTTCCATATCCTTATCTATGGCCTTACACATATCATATATGGTTAAGCAGGTTATGGATACAGCCGTTAGGGCTTCCATCTCAACACCTGTTTTACCCTCTGTCTTAACAGTTGCTTCCACCAGGATTCCATTATCCAAATAATTAAAATCAATATCGGCACCAGTTAGGAAGATATTGTGGCACATGGGTATAATATCGCTGGTCTTCTTTGCCCCCATTATTCCTGCTATTTGAGCTACAGCTAGAACATCCCCCGTCTTTATATTACCTTCCTTAATCCTCTCTAGGGTTTGCGGCTTCATAATAATCTTCCCCTGGGCTATGGCTGTCCTCTTGGTAACTTCCTTATCTCCAACCTCCACCATCTGGGCCCTGCCCCTATCATTAAAATGAGTTAAATCCATCTTCATCCTCCTATTTGGTTCATATTCCTGCTTATGTATTTTTCTTCCTCTAAACGATGACTTTTCTCCTTAGTTAATATAGCTTCTTGGATTACATTTTTTATATCTTGTCCACTAATTAGGGCTTCCTTTAAATCTATTTCCCTGTTGGAATGTAGGCATAGTTTTAACTTCCCAGTGGATGTAAGCCTGACCCTATTACAGTGGTCACAGAACTTACAGGATATAGGATTTATAAGCCCCACCCTAGCCTTTGCACCAGGTAATTTGTAATAGTTGGCCGGGGATGAGGGATCATCCTTTATAACTGGGATTAAACCCTTTACTTCCCTTAATACCCTCCTGTTAGGGATGAAGTTATCTTGGGCGAAGCCGGCAGCTTCCCCAATGGGCATTAACTCGATAAATCTTACATCGATACCCATCTTTGTTAGATTTACTAAATCATGGATTTCATCATCATTAAAACCGCCTACTAAAACTGTATTAATCTTTATAGGACTAAGGCCTACCCTCA
>JAAYLY010000040.1 GCA_012521625.1 Tissierellia bacterium
AATTACAGAATTGGATGCAGAGATTATTCGAGAGTTCATTGACAAAATTATAGTATTTAAGGCTGAAAAAGTAGATGGCCGCAGAACCCAGCGGATTCAAATTTTCTATAACTGCATTGGCGCTATCGATTTACCAAAATAAACGAAAAAACGGCATAGCCGAATATCAACGACTATGCCGAATTTTTCAGGAATTATAAATCCCTATCTGACCGCTCCTAAAGGCAGCTTTTTATTTTTATTTATTTTTCTTTAATAAGGACTCAACTTATTCAAAGGCTTTTATAAAGTCATAGGAGATCTTATCATCATTTACATACAATCTTAGAAGGTAGATGCTCTTAGCATCTTCAGCTGATTTGACCTCCTTAGTGTTTAATTGTATATACCTAATGCCGTCCCTTAATTCGGCAGTTGTAGCATTGCCCCCTTGGACAACTAGGATATTCTTACCCTTCTCCCTAGCCTTTACCAGTAAGTCGTGGAATAATTCAGCTTCCAACTTATCGCTAAAGCCATTGCTTCCGAAGACAGCTGTTGGTAGGAAAATTACTAAATTAGTTTCATTTCTATTTTCCAAGTCGGCTTTTAATTTAACCCATTGTTCTGCATTAGTTGCCCTAATACCTCCCTTGCTGGAGTCTAGGCTAATGAAGAAGGTATCATAACGCTTATTTCTTAAATAGCCGGTGGACCCATCTATAAAGGCTAAGTTCCTTACATTAGCTCTAAATTTATCTGAAATCTTATTTATACTTACCCCTATTATACTCTCATTCATCTTGGCATTTATGGTCTTAATTGCACCAGACCCCATAACCTTTTCTAGATTTGCTGGGTCCATACCCACTGTAACAGTATATGACTTTTCAGATACAAGGTCGGATTTTTTATTTAGCTCATCCTTCAATTGGGTAGCTGCTGGCAAATCTACATCTACCATTTCAGGTGGATAGTAGGCATCCAGTCCGTCTATTAGGATTTCACCAGCTTGCTTGTTGGCACTGTTAGTTTCTACCACATAAATACGCTTTAGGTTTAGTGGGTAGGCAAAATCACTAGGGATACTGGCTTCAACATACTTCCAACCGTCCCAATCAATCTTCATAGCCAAGTCTAGATAGTGTATCTTACCACTTCTATCTGTAGCCATGGCCCTTAGCCAGCTACCGCTCTTATCTCCCTTTACCCAAAGGCCTAACTTCCTAGGCTTACCTTCCAGCTTCATACCAGAGTCAGGATTTAATACAAGATAGGCTGCTCTGGTGCCTTGGCCTTGAGAGAAGTCGTACTTCAATGATAAGCTGTGGTTACCTACTTTAGCCTCAGGTGAAAGGCTTATGGAACCCGTTACCGTTTCTGGATATGGAAGGAATTTATATCTATTAATATCTTCAATAGTATCTACTAATTTAGCTTGAGAACCTACCTTTACTAGGATGTTGCCAACGGCATCTCCAACCCTGGCAGTTATAGCGCCAGCTCCTGAATGTTCTCCGCTATAGAAGATACCATCTTCCACCCTTCCTATATCTCCAAGAACTTGGAAATCTATATCTTCTTTATATATGGTTGCTACTGTACCATTGGCGTCCTTACCCTTGAAAGTAGGTAGGCTATATTTACTATTGGGGTCCAGTCTAATTTCATTGGTAGATGGGCTAATGACCTTTGGACTAGCCAGTACGGTTAACTCTAAACTAGCCTTTATTCCATTGTATTCTGCAGCTATCTTGGCTTTTCCAGAGCTAGTGGCCTTAAAGCTATTGCCTTCAAAGCTACCCTCTACCCCCTCCACTGAGAAGGTCAGTTGGGTAGGATCCAATTCTACCGGATAGTGGTTTTCATCATAACCCCTTACTACTATTTTCCTGGAGGTGTTTACAAACATCTTACTATCTTCAGTAGTCAGCTTTAAGTAGGATAAATCTCCCCTAGGAGCATTGGTAAACACCCCAACCCCATTTACTACATATCTTTCAGAACCGTCAGATGGCTTGTTTACAACCTTAGCCTTATCCTGATCTAAGGGCTTAATGGCCATAGTAGTTGATCCACCACCGTCAAGGTTGATGGCGTGGTAGGCCCCTAACTCCTTCATGATGGCTCCAAACATCTCTTGGCTTACCCCCTTAAAGGAGGAATCCCTACCGTCGATGGTAACCAGGATCAGCTCCGTATTATCCTTATTTACTCCTATACCAGTCCTTGGATGATTGCCCTTTATATTTATATTTGTGGAAGTAACCTCCCCATCCTTAAGGATTATACTGCCGCCTCCAATGGCGAATTTAATCTTATCTACATTGGGAACGGTGCCTACTTCTAACTTAAGCCTATCACCCACTTCCAATTGTTTAAGAACCTGAGCCCTACTACCCCTACCCAGGATAATATAGCCATTTTTAGGTATATTGGTAGCAGCCTGTCCAATCCTTACGTCCTTAACCACATCATCCTCCACTACCACCTCAATTAGGTCGTTATGGAATCTATTACCTATGGATTTTTCACCCCAGCGACTATCTAAGATGCCTAGGGTATCAAATTCGGTGGTTACCTTATTTAGGGTGTTTATGGTTATTTCCTTCCCCTTATCTAAGTTAGTTACTATGATCTTCCTATCTAAGTAACCTACTCCACCCTCATTATCATGGGTTAGATAGAAGCTTGGAAGGGCATAATCTATTTCAATTGGTGAGATAATAATTTCCCCATCACTTATAAGGCCACCAAGGGCAGATGGTAGTGGGTTGTAATTGAAAAAGTCGCCATTTATACCAGCTACGGCTCCATGTTTATTCACCATGTTGCTTACCGTATCCCTCTTAGGAAGGCCTTCCTTGTTAAACAAGCCCTTCAGCTCAGTGTATTCATTTTCAAGGTCCAGCCTTATTACATTGATATTCCACCAGCCTAGGGCAGTGAACTTCCTAATATTTTCATACTTAACCCCTGCTGCTAAGTATTCCTGATTACTTGTAGAATGTATCTCAAGGGGCATATTGACAGTAATGGAACTGGCTAATACCGTATATGAGTTAGCCAAAATAGCCGATGCTGCCAAAGCCGATACCAGGATCTTCTTAACTTTCCTCTTCATATCAGTCACCTCTCTAAATTTTAAAATAGCTACCCAGTCTCAATTATATAATTTTTATATATCAATTCTGTTACAAAGAGATTACATTACGCTAACAAAATTAAAATATATCTAAAGCCAGCGGCCTAAGATGAATGAATTTTCGGCCTGGTGGCAAGATAATAAGGATTAAATAAAGGTGAGGTGGATAAAATGGCAGTATCCCATAAAGGAGCAATATCCTTCGGCCTAGTTCATATACCAGTATCCCTCTATACGGCCACCCAGGATAGCGACATTAGGTTTAATCAACTCCACAAGGACCACCATTCCAGGATCCGATACAAAAAGGTCTGTGGCCACTGTGGGGAGGAGGTCACTAGTAAGGATATAGTAAAGGGTTTCGAATACGATAAGGATAAATATGTAATCATTACAGAGGAAGATTTTGAGAAGATAAAGACGGAGAAGGACAGGACTATCCAAATCCTCCACTTTGTAAGCTTAGATGAAATCAGCCCCATCTATTTTGATAAGACCTACCATGCTATCCCCAATCCTGGAGGAGAAAGGGCCTTTGAACTGTTAAGGAAGGCTATGATGGAGGAGGGAAAGATTGCCATAGGAAAGACCGTCATGGGCAATAGCGAAACCCTCCTAGCCATAATCCCCAGGGAAGAGGGGATCTTGATTGAAAAGATGTTCTTCCAGGAGGATATAAAGGAGATTCCTAAGGATTATCCTAAAGTGGAGGTGGATGAAAAGGAGTTGGAAATGGCTAAGGTCCTCATCAATTCCATGGATAAGCCCTTTAAGCCAGAGGAATATAAGGATGAATACCAGATGAGGTTGAAGGAACTAATTGAAAAGAAGATAGCTGGTAAGGAAATAGTAACTGCAGTAGACCAGGAGGAGGCTGATACTCCAGACAATGTAATCGACCTGATGGAGGCCTTAAAGAAGAGTATAGAGCAGAATAAGGATAAGGAGGAGGTTAAGGCTAGGGCTACCACAAAGCCTAAGGTTAAGAAGGCCAAAGGAAGGACCAGGGGAGCATAATGATTAGGGTAGATGATATTTTTGAAAATAAGTTAGTAACACCTATGCTAATCGGTGAGTCTAGTGAAGCCTTCGATTCAGAGGACTATATCTTTGAACTAAAGCTGGATGGTATCAGGTGTATAGCCTACCTAGATGAAGGCTCTACTGAGCTTAGGAATAAGAGGAATTTGAAGGTCAACAATAAGTATCCGGAACTGATGGAAATCCATAAGCAGGTCAAAAAGAGCTGTATCCTAGACGGGGAGGTAATTATCACTAAGGATGGCAAACCCCACTTTTCTGAGCTCCAAAGAAGGGCCCATATGTCTAATGACTTTAAGATTAAATTGCATTCAGCTAAATTCCCTGCCAGTTTTGTGGCCTATGACATCCTATATTTAGATGGGGAGCTGGTAACGGACCTACCCCTTATGGATAGGAAGAGGCTGTTAGAGGAAAATGTGGTAGAAAATGAAAGCTTGGCCATATCAAGATATATAGAAAGGGAGGGGAAAAAACTTTATGAGCTGACGGTAAAGGAAGAGCTGGAAGGGGTCATAGCTAAGCTTAAAGACAGCAAGTATTACTTTGGTAAGCGGACCAAGGACTGGATTAAAATCAAGAACCTGCA
>JAAYLY010000041.1 GCA_012521625.1 Tissierellia bacterium
CCAAGATTATACCAGAGGGGGCTCCCCCGCATCAATAGGCTTTCGCGGCATAAACGCTTATGATTATTGACTTATTAAGGTACTATATTGTAACCGAGGTAATTTACACACTATTTTGGACTTGACTTTCTAATAAGATATTCTAATAAGATTCTAATCAGATAAATTGATTATTAGCTAAGTCCTTCCAGGGAATTATAATCCTAGGAAGGACTTTTTAATGGTCAAGCCTTATTAATTTTCAATTTAATTTTCAAGCTTAAATTATAATTTTTGGATTTAGGTAATATTTAGCTAGTTTAGGATGATTACTTTAATTTATAGTGATTAGATAAACAAAAATAATTAAAAAAGTGCTTGCATATTATAAACTAGAATGTTATACTATAACGAAGAAAATTTAATAAAAATACTTTAAATCAGTCCCGTGAGGCTGGAAAGGAGAATGTGAAATGGTAGATAATCTTATGACCAAGACTGCAGTTAAGGAAGCTGCAGTACTTAAAGGTGCTAAAAAGACGATTTTAGCCCTACAACATCTTATCGCTATGTTTGGTGCTACTGTACTAGTGCCAATTCTTACAGGTTTAAACCCATCTGTTGCTTTATTTTCCGCAGGTGTAGGAACTCTTATCTTTCACGCATGTACAAAGGGAATAGTTCCCGTATTCTTAGGTTCATCCTTTGCTTTTATCCCCGTTATACTGACAATTAAAGAAATGTATAATGGTGATCTGGCATATGCACAAGGCGGCATATTTGTAGCCGGATTAATTTATGTGCTCTTAGCCTTTATCATCAAGAAGATTGGCCTTGGAAGGATTAAAAAATTATTACCTGCAAGCATAGTAGGTCCAATGATTATAGTCATAGGGATGAGCTTGATACCAACAGCCCTAGACATGGCAAGCCAACATTATATAGTGGCGGGTATAACCTTAGGGGTAGCCCTACTAATCAACTTTAAAGGCAAGGGATTCATAAAGCAACTATCAATACTAATAGCAGTTTTAGTGGGATATATGGTATCCTTAAGCTTGAACATAGTAGATACAGAAGCAATTAGCCAAGCAAGGGTGTTGGCAATCCCGGCTTTCCAACTACCAAAATTCGATTTTGCAGCTATAGCAATAACAGTACCAGTAGTATTGGCTGTATTTATGGAACACTTAGGTGATATAACTACAAATGGGCAGATAGTTGGAAAGAATTTTATAGAGGAGCCAGGTCTACACAGGACATTGCTTGGAGATGGTTTGGCTACAGCCTTTGCTGCACTAGTGGGAGGACCGGCTAATACCACCTATGGTGAAAATACTGGAGTATTAGCCATAACTAAAAATTATGATCCATCTATTTTGAGGCTGGCAGCCTTATTTGCAGTATGCCTAGGTTTTGTAGAAAAACTTGGAGGAGTCCTAGCCTCCATTCCAAATGCTGTAATGGGTGGAATCTCATTTATGCTCTTTAGCATGATCTCCCTAATAGGAGTTAAAACCATAAAGAATGAAAAGGTAGAATTCAACTTAAAGAATATAATAGTTATGGGTTCCATCCTAGTAATAGGTCTAGGAAGTGACTATCTAGGACAAATCCTAAATGTGGAAATAGGCATAAGGTTAAATGAGACGGTTTCCATATCCGGACTTAGCTTTGCAGCAATAGTTGGTATAACACTGAATCTAGTACTAGGCTTTGTGGAAAAGAAATTGAAGAAGGAAGCCAATTAATTGGAATAAAATAGACAGGATTTAGTTAGAATAAAAAAGGAAAATCCCTGAAAGGGGGTTTTCTTTTTTTACCACTTAGTTGACTTAACTCATTATATAGGTCAAAACTAGACAAGATTAGCAAATAAGTATAAAATAGAAAAGTGAGAATTATAATAAAGGAGCACGTTTTATGTCTAATAAGGTTATAGTAGTTGGTGGCGGAGCAGCAGGAATGATGGCTGCAATTGTAGCTAGGAAAAATGGAGCTCATGTTACCCTCTTGGAAAGAAACGATCGGGTTGGAAAGAAACTATTGGCAACGGGTAATGGTAGGTGTAATTATACCAATATTAACCTAAATTTCGACAACCTACTGGATAACTATCATGGAGAAAATCCTAAGTTTGTATATAGTGCACTATATAGCCTAGATGTATATCAGACTATAGATTTCTTTGAGAGGCTGGGTATTACACCATATGTGGAGGAGGATAGGGTATATCCTAACTCCTTACAAGCATCTAGCGTCTTAGATGTATTAAGATATAAAATTGATGATTTAGGAATAGAACTAATAACCAACGCCTATGTGGTCCATATAAGTAAGGATAAAAACTTTAAAGTAAAAACAAAGGATGGCAGGACATTCCAGGGGGATAAGCTAATCCTAGCTACTGGAGGTATGGCCATGCCTGCCAGTGGGTCTGATGGAAATGGCTATTCCTTAGCAAAGTCCTTAGGTCATAGGGTAGTAGATATATTTCCAGGTTTGGTTCAGCTGAAGTTGGAGGGAGATATTTTTAAGCAAATTAAAGGGATTAAATTTCCCGGAAGGGCTGGCATCTACTCCAAGGGTAAGTTGGTAATGGAGGATTGGGGAGATATATTGTTTACCGACTACGGTATTTCAGGCCCTCCCATCCTACAGCTGAGCAGGACTGCCCTATCTTATTTAAGAAATGAAAGGGATATAAGATTGAGGGTATCTATAATTACCAATATGGATAAGGAACATCTAATTAAGTATCTGGAAAGAAGATTTCAACTAATGCCGAAAAAATCAATCCAGCTGGCCCTCATAGGTTTAATTAATAAACGATTAATAATCCCCATACTGAAGGAAATAAATGTGGATAAGGATAAAAAGGCGGCTAACTTATCAACAGAGGAGATAGAATGCTTGGCTGAGATCCTTACTAATTGGGAATTTAAGATTATAGGTAGCCAAGGATGGGGGCAAGCCCAAGTAACAGCAGGTGGAGTAGACACTAGGGAAATAGATCATAAGACTTTGGAGTCTAAAATAGTAAAAGGTTTATATATAGTGGGAGAGCTTTTAGATATAGATGGTAATTGCGGAGGATTTAATCTTCAGTGGGCTTGGTCATCGGGATATGTGGCAGGATTGAATGCTGCTAAGTCTAGTAAATAGATTAGGAGGATTATATGTCTGGAATAAATAATCAGTTGAAGAAGATGGAGGAGAATAATCAAGCCATAAGGGTGGCTTTAGTAGGAGCTGGCCTAATGGGTAAGGGTATGGTTAGTCAAATGATGCTGATGAAGGGGATGAAACCCGCCTTGGTGGCCAGCCGTAAGATGGAAGATGCCATTGAAAGCTATACTTTGGCAGGGGTATCTAAGGATGATATAGTAGTGGCTAGGACCCTAAGTGAAATAAATGTGGCCATGGAAAGGGGCAAGTTCGTAGTAACTGATGTAACGGAATATGCCACTAAGGCCAACCTGGTAGATGTGGTGGTAGATGCAACTGGTGTACCTGAAACAGGAGCCAGGATTGCCATGGACGCTATTTTCAACCATAAGCATATAGTTATGGTAAATGTAGAGGCGGATGCTACTGTAGGGCCTATATTAAATAAATTGGCTAAAAACGCTGGTGTAGTCTATACTGGGACAGCAGGTGACGAGCCAGGTAGTGTAATGGAAATATACGATTTTGCCGATGCCTTAGGTTTTGATGTGCTTGCCATAGGAAAGGGGAAGAATAACCCTATAGATTACGATGCTACACCGGATAGTGTAAGGGAAGAAGCCCTTAAGAAGAATTTAAAGCCCTTGAGGCTGGCTTCCTTCGTAGATGGCACCAACACCATGATAGAGATGGTAGCCATGGCCAATGCAACTGGCTTTGTACCGGACATAAGAGGAGGACACGGGCCTACTGCTACAGTTAAGGAATTGCCAGATATATTTAGGTTAAAGGAAGAGGGCGGTATATTAAATAGATATGGGGTTGTAGATTACGTACACGGTATTGCTCCTGGAGTCTTTGCCATAGTAACTACTAAATTGCCTCAAGTCCACCAGGAGATGAGGTATCTGAGTATGGGGGACGGACCTAACTATGTTTTATACAGACCTTATCATTTAACTAGTTTAGAAACTCCAATAACAGTAGCTAGGGCTTACCTATATAAGGAAGCTACTATAGCCCCCATAGGAAGACCAGTGGCTGAAGTAGTAACAGTGGCCAAGAGGGACTTAAAGAAGGGTGAATCCTTAGATGGTATAGGAGAATATACAATATTGGGAAGTATTGAAACTTACGAAAAAGCCAAGGAAGAAAACTTACTTCCTATTGGATTAGTTAACTCCAATACTGTAGTCAAGAGAGATATAAAGAAGGGTGAATTTTTAACCTACGATATGGTAGAGCTAGATAGGGATAGCATGGTTTATAAATTAAGGCAATTACAAGAAGAATTGCTTTAATGCTATACATAGTGTAAAATAATTGTAGGACATTTTAAAGATAAAAATAACAAGAGATCCTCACTTTTTGATACAATGTAATCACCATAAAAAACCATTGAAAAGGAGGATCTCTTGTGAATACTATTGTAATA
>JAAYLY010000042.1 GCA_012521625.1 Tissierellia bacterium
AAAAGGGATGGCCTAGGCCTCCCTTTTACTTTTTATAGCATTACTCATTATAACTACTATGGCTGCCACTATTCCAGCTGAAAAGCCATTGTTGTAAAGGTTCATTCCCCCGTGTAGGAAGCCAACATTGTTGACTACAGCCACGTGTATAAGGCCAGCTATTATACCAGCCACAAAGCCAAAATCTCCAGCTATAGGTGCCAGGGCCGTACCGAAGGTGGCTGCAAAGATCAGGCTGGTAGAGCTTGCTTCCCACTTAGTAAATAGGGATGCTACATATACCCCCAGGCTGATGGGAATGGAGTTTAGGGGATGATTGCCGAAGGCGGAAAAGCCTGCCACAACCATAATAGCCCCGATGCTAGTACCATTTAATTCTCCACCTACAAAGAGGATATAAGCTAACATCAAGAGGCCCATGATTCCCATATTTATCAGGCTAACTTCAAAGCCATATAGTTGAACGAAGTCATTAGGTGGCCTACCAGTGTTTGTCAGTAGCTTCCTATAGCCCTTAAAACTTCCACCTTTTAATAAGAAGCCAACTAGAATCATGGAAGCAAAGTAGATGGCCAAATATATTGTAAAGACCTTATTATATCCAGAAGCTGTAAGGGATAGGGACTGGCTTTCCAATCCGAAGGATCTAAACAAGGCCATAAATAGGGTTCCAAGAATGCCGGCTGTAAAGCCAACATTGTAGAGATTATAGCTCTTATGGAAGTTTTTAAAGCTAGCTGCTAAAGGAACCAACATAAAGCCTGCTAAAATTCCACAAAGATTGCCAAGGATGATCCCCAAAGTTGGCTCTAAGCCCAAGCCGAAGGAAAGATTACTGATCATGGGAGCTAGGGCCGTCCCAAATAGGGCTGCCGTTAGATTTTCGCCAAATTTCTCCCTCTTGTAATGGGAATAAAGGTAAACCCCAATAAAAATCGCCCAAATATTGTATATATTTTTTCCGAAGAGGGCGAATCCGCCAATTGTAAAAATTCCTGCAATAATGGGACCATTCATATTACTCTTATTGAATAATGCTATAAGGATTGATATAATCATAATTAGACTGCTATTTAGGATTGCAGCACCTACATTACCTACATAGAAGTAATCTGACACTAAGATGCTAGGTGCTAGAAGGATATCCTTCATACCCTGTATAATATCCTTTGGATTATTGAAGAAAAAAGCAGTCATCAAAAAAACTACTACATATAGGGAAATAATCAGATAATTGATCATATCTAGCCCTTTATTATTTTTATTTCTTAGTCCACTTAAAAACGTTTTCAATACTACACCTCTCTAAATTAACTTTATGACTATTATAAGTAATTGGCGGCCTTATTTCAATACATATAATATTAGGCAAAACTTCTAAAAAAATGAAGGAATTTGAAAAATTTTGGAGAATAGTTAATTATCTAAATTAAATGAGGGGATGATTTTGGTGTCATTACGAATAGATGTAGGTATCGACTTAGGTACTGCAAGTGTATTAGTGTATGTAAAGGGAAGAGGGGTAGTTCTTAGGGAACCGTCTGTAGTGGCCATAGACCAATATACCAATAAATTCCTAGCTGTAGGTGAAGAGGCCAGGCAGATGTTGGGAAGGACGCCGGGTAATATAATAGCCATAAGACCTTTAAAAAACGGCGTTATTTCAGACTATGAGATTACAGAGAGGATGCTTAGGTATTTTATCAAAAAGGCAATTCAAAGGACCTTATTAAAACCTAGAATTGTAGTATGCGTACCAAGTGGTATAACTGACGTGGAAAGAAGGGCAGTAGTAGAAGCCTGCCAACATGCAGGGGCCTATAAGACCTACATAATAGAAGAACCAATAGCTGCAGCCATTGGTGCCGGCATCGATATAACGGAACCAGATGGCAATATGGTCATAGACATAGGTGGCGGGACTACCGATGTTGCTGTCATAGCTTTAGGAGGTATAGTGGTAAATAACTCCATCAGGGTGGCTGGTGATGATTGTGATGAGGCCATAACCAAATATATTAGGAAAAAATATAATATGATGATCGGTGAAAGGACCGCAGAAAACCTAAAAATTAGCATTGGCTGTGCCTATCCCCAAGAAGAGGAGAGCTTTGAGACTATAAAGGGTAGGAATCTTCTAACGGGTCTTCCTATGACGGTGGAAGTAAGCAGTAGCGACTTATTGGAGGCCTTGAGGGATCCAGTTCAGGAGATCTTAGATACGGTTCATTCAGTACTGGAAAAAACTCCACCAGAACTGGCAGCTGATATAGCCGATAAGGGTATAGTAATGACAGGAGGAGGAGCTCTTCTTAAGGGTTTAGATAAGCTTATAAGTGAAAGAACTGGCATAGAAACTAAAATTTCAGAAAATCCCATAGACTGTGTAGCCGTAGGTACAGGTAAGTCCCTTGAATGGCTTAAGAGTATTGAAACGGCTGGGGCAGAAGTATATGGACGAAGATAATAAAAACATTTAGGAGTAACCTAAATGTTTTTTTATATGACCAATGTTTATGAATATTTATTGTTTATGTATAATTTATTGTTTA
>JAAYLY010000043.1 GCA_012521625.1 Tissierellia bacterium
CTCTTAGCCGTCCTGGCAGCGTCCATGGCAGTATTACCTGCCCCTATTACTGCCACCCTCTCCCCTAGGCTATAGACCCTAGGGGATTTCAAATAATCTATGGCATAGTGGACATGGCCTAGGCTTTCACCCTTGATGTTGAGGGTTTTGGGATTCCATACCCCTGTCCCTATAAAGACGGCCTTATATCCATCTTCAAATAGCTTGTCTATGGTTAGGACAGGCCCTATTAGGGTATTTGGTCTAATCTTTACTCCTAGCTGAAGCAGTAGTTCATGGTATTTATCTAAGATATCCTTAGATAACCTAAAATCCGGGATTCCGTATCTTAGTACTCCTCCAATCTCTTCATTGGCTTCAAATAGGGTTACCCTATAGCCCCTCTGAGCTAGGATATAGGAAATGGTTAAGCCTGCAGGTCCAGAGCCCACTATGGCTACCCTGTCCTTCTTCTGTACTGGAGTCTCAAATTTTAGCTTATCTAAGTACTCCCTAGATAGTATTTCCTCCATCTTATAGAAATCTATAGGATTACCTTTTATACCCTTTACACAATTACCTAAACACTGATTTTCATGGGGACAGACTACGGCGCAAACCGCCGATAAGGGATTGTTTTCAAATAGGATTCTTCCAGCTTCTTCAAGCTTGTCCTCCCTAATCAGCTGAATGATTTGAGGTATAGGGGTATGAATAGGGCATTTTATACTACATCTGGCTTTTTTACACAATAAGCACCTTTCTGATTCTTCCTTCATACTCTTCAACATCACATCACTCTTTCTATGCTATATTTTCTCGTTTACTATACTAAATCATTATACAACAAGATATAATATTTGAATAGTTACGTCATATTTTTAACTAAATCTCCTTTTAAACCACCTTAAAACCAAAATTAAGACGACATATAAGATGACTACTAGCACAAAAGTCATTATACGCTCTTGGGCTGTACCATCGGCTAGAAGAACTGGTCCTAGGCCGAAGATGGTTAAAAAAATAAATAGTAGGGTGAAAATAATATATCCAACCGCCTTTATCAATCTCTTATTATTCATGCTACACCTACTCTCCTTTATATTAGCTTAAACTCTTCTAAAATAGGTCTTGTTATCATACCTAAAGCTTATTCTTTTATCCAATTTTCTATTTAGAATAATACAACGCCCTTATTAGGGTATATAATAATAGATATACTATTATATTTTTAGCCCATAGGAGGTGTATTTTTGAAAAAGCGACTACTTATCCTTGTATTGATACTTTCACTCTTTACAACCAAGGCCTATGGAAAGGAAGACTTGGTCATTGATAGCTGGATAGTTAAGGCTCATTTACAGGAGGACGGCTCCTTATATATTGAGAAGGATATTACTTATGAATTCAATAAAAAATTTAACGGGGTCTATGTGGATATAGAGCTGGATAAGATTATGGACATTGAGGATTTAAGGGTCTATGAACTAGTAGATGGGAAAGAGCTAGAATACCTACAGGACCAGGATGCTAAAAAGGGTCAGGCAGGCCTTTACAGCATGGACTTAGGGGCTGAAGCCATTAGGATTATGATCTTTTCCCCTTCAGAAGATGAGGTTAAAAGCTTTAGGTTGAAATATAGGCTGACTAATGTGGCTGCTGCCCATGTAGATACTGGGGAACTTTACTTTAAGTTTATATCAGAGGAGAACGAAACAGATATAGGATATTTTAGGGCTACTATTAGCCTACCTAAATTTAACCGCCAGGACATCAAAATCTTCGCCCACGGTCCCCTAAATGGTGAAATCTATTTTCAAGATGAGGCCATAAGGCTAGAGGTTGATGATCTTGAGGAGGAGACCTTTGTGGAAGCTAGGCTCCTCTTTCCCCTAGACTATATCCCCCAGGCCACAAGGAGGGGAAATAATAGCCTAGATGATATATTAGATGAAGAAAGGGCCTTGTTAGAGGAAAGGGAAGCAAGACAAGCTAGGAGGGAAGAACTTAAGAGCTTCTTCAACTTAACATCTAACATCCTTAGCCTATTGGGTATTGTATACTTTAGCTTCCTTTATATGAAATTTAGAAGGGATCCTGCCATCTTTCATAATATGAAGAGTATTTATCCTGAGCAGATCACCCCTGCTGAACTCTCCCTCTTTATGAATTACACTACAGGTCCAAGGGCTTATCTATCTACCCTTTTAGACCTGGCCAGAAGGGAATATATACTGATTGAAACCATGGAGTCTAAGGAAAGGCCAAGGAAGGAAGAAAAGCAGGCCTACCTATTTACTAAATTAAAGGAGGACCTATCAGGCCTAGAGGAGCATGAAAAAAGCTTGATGGAATGGCTCTTTAAGGAGGTAGGAGATGGTAAAAGGGCCAGTACCGCAGATATTGAAC
>JAAYLY010000044.1 GCA_012521625.1 Tissierellia bacterium
TACCATTTATCCTAATGCTTGGAGTAACTATGGTTGCTGCGCCAGGAGTTCCAGGTGGAGCTGTTATGGCAGCATTAGGAATCTTAGAGTCAATGTTAGGATTTACTCAACCAATGCTTTCACTTATGATAGCTCTATATATAGCCCAAGACAGCTTCGGTACTGCATGTAACGTAACTGGAGACGCCGCTTTAGCCCTTATGGTTAATAAGATAAGCGGCAATGAGCTAGAGCCTAATAATTAGAAATAGTTATGTAAAAGTTATAAAGAATTAAGTATTAAATATGATTTATGTAATAGAAACCATGATATAATATAAGTATTATCATGGTTTCTACATGATATTAACTTTTAGTCTTTAGGAGGATAGATTATGTCAAAAAATATTGCAGATTCATTAGATTTTAATAAAGCCAGGGAAGGTTTAAAAGACATAATTGCAGAAACAAAGCTTGTTTACAGTCCAGTTTTCAGTCAAGAGTCTGGAAACAAGGTATATATTAAACCAGAAAACCTACAGCTTACAGGATCTTTTAAAGTTCGCGGAGCTTACAACAAGATCTCAAAGTTGTCAGATGAAGAAAAGTCTAGAGGAATAATCACCTCATCTGCTGGAAATCACGCCCAAGGTTGTGCCCTATCTGCACAAAAATTAGGAATAAAAGCAACTATCGTAATGCCTACCACTACTCCCCTATTAAAGGTAAATGCCACAAGAAACTATGGTGCCAATGTAGTATTAGCCGGAGAAGTATATGATGATGCCTATGCGGAAGCAGTAAGGTTACAAAAGGAACATGGCTACACCTTTATACATGCCTTTGATGATTTAGACGTTGTAGAAGGCCAGGGTACAATAGCCCTTGAAATATTTGAAGACTTGGAAGATGTAGATTATATATTAGTACCAGTTGGTGGCGGTGGACTTATTAGTGGTATAGCAGTTGCTGCTAAGAGGATTAAACCTGACGTTAAGGTAATAGGGGTAGAACCTGCAGGTGCAGCTTCCATGTTAAAGGCCCTAGAACTAGGACAAGTTACGGCTTTAGATAGGGTGATGACCATAGCAGATGGATGTGCTGTAGGTAAGGCTGGCTTTAATACTTATGAAATAGTTAAGGAATATGTAGATGAAATAATCACAATAACAGATGAAGAGTTAATGGATGCATTCCTAACCCTAGTAGAAAGCCATAAGCTAATAGCAGAAAACTCAGGCCTATTGAGCTTAGCTGCAAGCAAGAAGCTAAATGTTAAGGATAAGAATGTGGTCTGTGTAATCAGCGGTGGTAATATAGACGTATTGACTATCAATACCCTGATTAATCACGGCCTTGTATCCAGAGGACGTAGGTTCTGCTTCACACTAAATCTACCTGATAGGCCAGGTCAATTGACTAAGGTTACCAAGATATTGGCTGAAGAAAGAGCTAATATTATTGAACTAAACCACAACAGATATAAAGGCGATAATAAATTTGTAGACGTAGAAGTGGAAATAAGCGTTATTACTGAAAGTCATGAACACATTGAAAGAATAATTAAGAGATTCAAGGAAAATGGCTTTGAAATCAACAGGGTATTTTAATAATTTATTAGATAGGAGATGAAAATGGATTCATTAAGGGAATTATTCAAAATCGGAAATGGACCTTCCAGCTCCCATACCATGGGACCGGAAAGGGCTGCTAAAAAATTTAAGGAGAAAAATCCCAATGCAGCTAGCTTTAAAGCAGAACTATATGGCTCCCTGGCTTTAACTGGTAAGGGTCATTTAACTGACTGGATTATCATAGAAACCTTTAAACCAAAACCAACAGAAATAGTGTGGAAACCAGAAGTTGTATATGAATACCACACTAATGGTATGAAGCTCTTCGCCTATGATGAAGAAGGGAAGCAGTTGGATGAATGGTTGGTCTTCTCCGTTGGTGGTGGAACCATCATGGAAGAAGGAGAACCAAGGCAGGGTGGCAAAAAAGTCTATCCTTTAACCACTATGAATGACATCATGAAATGGTGTAATGAAAATAATAAGGAACTTTGGGAATATGTGGTAGAGTACGAAGGAGAAGAAATCTGGGACTTCTTAGAAGAGGTCTGGGATGTTATGCAGGCAGCCGTTGAAGCTGGCCTTTCCAAAGCCGATGTCCTACCTGGAGCTTTAAAATATCCTAGGAAAGCACAAGCTATCTATAGAAAGGCTACTAAGGGCAATGCACCTGATCCCTTCAGAGGAAGGATCTTTGCCTATACCTTGGCCGTTTCAGAAGAAAACGGTGCCGGTGGAAGAGTAGTAACTGCTCCAACCTGTGGTGCATCTGGTGTAGTTCCAGGACTACTATATGCCCTAAGGGAAGAATATAATTTACCTAAAGAAGAAATCCTTAAAGGCCTGGCAATTGCAGGACTAATAGGTAATCTAGTTAAGGAGAATGCAACCATATCAGGAGCCGAAGGTGGATGTCAAGCGGAAGTTGGTACAGCCTGTGCCATGGCAGCAGGAATGGCAGCCTTCTTATTAGGCGGTTTCTTAGAGCAGATAGAATATGCAGCGGAAATGGCCTTAGAACACCATCTGGGACTTACTTGCGACCCGATAGGTGGCTATGTACAAGTTCCTTGTATAGAGAGGAATGCAAAAGCAGCAGTAAGAGCCCTAGATTCAGTAATATACGCCCTATATACAGACGGAAAACACCTGGTTTCCTTCGATCAAGTAGTTGAAACCATGAAGAGGACAGGTCATGATTTAAGATATGAATATAAGGAGACCTCCCTTGGAGGATTGGCCGAGTTAAAATTCGACTGATTTAAGTCAATTAAGCGGCAAGTAGAATATATCTACTTGTCGCTATTTCTTTAAAACCCTGTCGATATCAAGTATTAAAGTGGTACAAAATAAAAATCTCTTTTATTGTGTCTTTAATATAGTTAATATGCTTCCATAACCCATTATTCTACAGGTTAAATTTAATACACTATATAATCAGTATATTAAATTTAATCAACACCATTTATTCAATACCATTTATTCATCCCACTAATTTAATCCTAGCCATTCAATATGTTAATTTCTCACCCGATTAATATAAATCCCATTTGTCTTAATCTCTCCGCAGCCTCATCTACATGAGCCATAAAGTCCTTGTTAAAATGTGCATCGGATCCCACCGATAGGTATTTACCCCCTAATTCCCTATATCTATTAAGGACCTCCTCCCTTGGAAAGCTTACCTTAAGGTCAGTCCTAAGGCCCGAAGTATTGACTTCCAATCCCCTTTTGTTACCGATGATGGCCTTTAGAATTAAATCTAAAATCTCCCTATAGTCATCATAGTTATAGTGTTTATCTTCATAGGGGCTATACCTGGGTATATAATCTAGATGGCCTACCACATGGTAGTTATTAAAGTTTTCCACCATATCCAGTACCAATTCAAAGTAGGCTAGGTAGGTTTCATATTTGGACCTATTCTTGTAGAAATTTCCCGAATAAAAGCTCTCTCCCCCCACATCATAATGGATGGAGGCTATTATGATGTGAAAATCATATTTATTTAAGAATTCTTCAATTTTCTCCTTGTAATTCCTCTCATATCCTATTTCCACCCCTATTTTAATAGGGATTTCATACTCTTCTTCCAACTCCTTCATATACCTTATGTAATAGTCATAGTCTATATATCTTTGAAACTTAGGACTTTTAACACCAAATTCCATATGGTCAGTAAACACTATATATTCCAATCCTAATTCCTTAGCCTTTAAAATATACTCAACTACATCTGCCTGGCTATCAGGGGAAAATTTTGTATGAACATGATGGTCTGAATATAACACCTTACCACCCCTCTCCTAAAATAAATAATTTATTCTATTTTCATTATACTATAGAACATAAAAAATAATCTTCCTTCCAGTTAAAAACTAGAAGGAAGATTCTATTCTACATAGCCGCTAGTCCTTTTTTCTTCATCTATTAATTCGTCTATTTCCTTAAGGATAGCTTTTATTTTTTCAGTTTTCTCATCA
>JAAYLY010000045.1 GCA_012521625.1 Tissierellia bacterium
ACTGGGATTGCATTTTCATAGATTACCGGATTTACTGTGGCTGCAAAGGTTAAATCTTGGCAAAATACTATATCACCTTGTCCAACTCCTGCCGCCTTTAAGGCCATATGGATGGCAGCTGTACCTGAGGATAGGGCTGCTGCATGTTTAGCCCCTACCTTTTCAGCCAGTTCCCTTTCAAAGCCGTCCACATTTGCCCCTAAGGGTGCTATCCAGTTTGTCTCAAATGCTTCCTTTATATACTCCATCTCATAGCCTTCATCGCTCATATGGGGAGATGCTAAATATATGTGCTTCATAATAACCCGCCCTTTCATATTATTCACTAAAAAACCTAATTACCCTATCCATTGGATAGCCTACTTGATCTAGCCTTTCCCTTATATCTTCTTCAAAGGTATAGGATGTAACTACTATTACATCATGGGGATATTTAGCTATGTCATCCCTTGAAATTACCCTATATCCTAGTAGTTCCTTACCCTGCCTTTCCTCATCATCATCTATTAAGGCTAAGATTTGTAATTTAGGATTTACCCTATCCTTTTCTATTTGTAGTATAGTTTCAGCCACTTCCCCTGCTCCATAAAGGAGAATCCTCCTATAGCCCTTATCTTCAAGCTTTTTTAGGAAGTTTTCTACATTCTCCCTGGCTAATCTATATAGCTTTAATAGTTCATGTAAGTGGGTTATAACTAGATAATTCTTCCTCTTTACTCCTTCTGATGTAATCTTGTATCTAACTATCTTTTGAGATATATATTCCCTAATTATGTAGTTATTTTCCTCTAATTTATCAAGATATACATTTACCATAGAAGGGGCTGAGCCTATAATCCTGCCCATCTCCTTTTGGGTGGTGTCAGGATTTTCTTCTATGTATTGTAATAGGGTTAATTCCTTTAACATTGCAGTTGGGGTGAAGAATTTCATATCTTCAATGGGATTTATATCAGCCACCTTCTTTCATTCGATGATTGAATAATCTATTTGTGGAAAATTATAACATATTATAAAGCTAAGTTCAATAGATTTTGTAAATTTTTCTACAATTTTACACATTTTTGAATAATAAAAAAGGAGCAGCATTTGCTGCCCCTCCTACGGAAGGTAGTATTAAGAAGGTTTTTAATAAAGCAGGCTTGAAATCTTATTCCAAGCTCTGACAGGCCATTTTGTCTTTCTTTTTTTGTATTCTATAGGTTCCTCTATGTTAATACTTTGATTGTTGATTAGCTTAGTTGGATTATTAATGGTTAAATCCTCATATTTTTCTTCAGATATTAGGCTTTTTAGTATATTTAATCCCTCACTCACCTTTGGACTTCTCCCCCTGTTGGTGTGGGCATCGGTCCCTAGGAAGTGGATCATATTGTGGCTTAAAAGAATCTCTGCAGTTTCCTTAATCTTTTCCCCATACCTTCCTTCCAGGCTGGGTAGATTAAGTTGAGCCAAAGCTCCCTTTTCAATTAAATTATACAATATATTTGGGTCTTCTACAATAGTAGAATTCCTTTCAGGATGGGCTATTATAGGGGTGTAACCTTTAAGCTGCAATTCATAGATTAAGGATTCCACATAGAGGGGCATATCCTGCATGGGTAGTTCCAGTAGGACGTATCTACTATCATATAAGCTGGCTACCCTGCCCTCTTCTAAATCCCCTATTAAATCCATAGATACATAGGCTTCATTGCCTAGTAGGATTTCTAGTTCTATATTTTCCCTTTTTAATTCTTCTTTAAACATATCTAATACTTTTTTGTTTTTGTCCTTTTTAGTTGAAATAGATCCCTCTATATAGTGGGGAGTGGCTATAACTGTAGTAAAGCCATTTTCCACATACATCCTGGCCATATCCAAGGACATAGCTAAATCCTTAGACCCGTCATCTACTGCAGGCAGTATATGAGAATGTATATCTATCATACAGACGCTCCTTCTTTTACCTCTTCTTCATAATAGCCATAGTAGTTATAGTATTTATAATAGCTCCTACCATCTACAGGCACCTTGTTTAATACTACACCGATTATATTGGCATTAACCGTATCCAGTAGGTCCTTAGAATGTTTAACCACATCTACTTCCGTCTGGCCTACGGCTACTACATAGATCAGGGCATCACAGATGGTGGAAAGAACTCCACTGTCTGTCACCAACCCTATAGGTGGTGTATCTATTAATATTATATCGTAGTCTTCCTTGGCCTTGTTAAGGAAATCCTTCATCTTTTTTGAACCTAATATTTCAGCCGGATTAGGCGGTATAGGTCCAGATGTTAGGATATATAGGTTGTCTAAGGGAGCATACCTATTGACCACATCCTTAAGGTCTTTATCCCCTACTAGGATATTGGTCAGCCCCTGGTGGTTGCTTAGCTTAAAGCGCTCATGGATCCTAGGCTTTCTTAGGTCACCGTCTATAAGTAGGACCTTCTTGTCTCCCTGGGCCATAATGGCAGCCATATTGCTGGTGACTACACTCTTACCCTCTGTTGGAGTAGAGGAGGTGATGACCAGGGTCCTTATTTCCTCATCGATGCTGGAAAATTGGATGTTGGTCCTCAGGGTCCTAAAGGCCTCAGTAACTGGTGATTTAGGATTGGTTAAGGATATGAGCTTGGTCGCCTTATTATCGAAGACTGGTATAGCTCCTAATACTGGCAGGTTTAAGTGCCTTTCCACATCTGCCTTGGTCTTGATGGTGTTATCTAGGTATTCCATTAAGAAGGCGAAGAATACCCCCATCATCAGGCCTAATACCCCTGCTATGGCCATATTTAACATGGGCCTAGGCTTTATTGGGTTTTCAGGCAGCTGGGCCTTATCTATTACCTGGACGTTTTCCACCTTCATAATGTCCCTGACCGTATCCATAAAGACTTCTGCAGTTTCATCGGCTATTTCAGCTGCCAAGGCCGGATCCCTATCCGTCACCTGAAGCTTTATGATCTCCGTATCCTTAACTAGGTTTACATTTACCTTTTCTGTAAATTGCTTATAGGAAAGGTCTAGCTTTAGGTTATCTATTACCCTATCGGCCACTGCCCTAGATTTTACTAACTCTCCATATGTAGAGACTAATTTTTGATTTAATAGGATTTCATTATACTCTAAGGTGTTTTCCGTCCTATAGTCCTTAGGCTTACCAACCATTAGGGTTGTAAAGGTTTGGTATTCCGGTTCTAGGACGTAGAAGCTAATTATCCCTGATATGATTATGGCTGCTACAAATAATACTATAATTAACCACAGCCACTTTCTTAAGATTCCAACCAAGTCTCTTAAGCTTATCTCTTCCATGTTCATTCCCCCATATCTGTTGCTATTTAGTAAGGCTTATCCCCTACTAGATTTTCTATTTTTTCTCCTTAGCTGTTAATTTATAAACCTCCCGGCCGATATTTATATATTGTGAGGCAAAATTATGCAAAATTTGGCATAATAGGAGGTTTAGAATGGCTTTAATAAGTGCAATAAAAAAACTATATAAAAGGAAAAATTACAAGGATTATTACAACTCAGATTATGTCCTAACTGTTAAGGAAAAAAAGACCATTTTGACCTTTTCATTTTTACTAATCTTTCCATTTATAATTGCAGCAGTTATAATCGCTATCAACAGCTTTA